>JANOGZ010000611.1:0-9369 GCA_031406255.1 Pyrinomonadaceae bacterium
GTCAACACCGTGCCGCCCGCCACCTACACCGCGATCCGCAGTCACGGCAAGGTGGCGCTGACGCTCGCAGCGGATGTGGCCGAGAGTAGTGACCTGATCGCCGATCTAGGCAAGATCGGGATCGACATGAAGGCCGTCACCGCCAAGCTCCAGAAGGACGGCCTCGATTCCTTCGTCGGCTCTTTCGATACACTCGCGCAATCGATCGAATCGAAGCGCGACGCGCTCGTCTCCGGCATCAATGAGAGGCTCACGGCATCGCTGGGAAAGTACTCGGACGCGGTGAGCGCGGCGATCAAGGAGGCGGAGAAGGGCGACGTGATGCGTCGCATCTGGCGTAAGGACGCGCCGCTCTGGTCAGACGACAAAAAGCATCAGGAGATCATCAAGAACGCGATGGGCTGGCTGTCCGTGTCCGACAAGATGATCGGCGTCGAGGAAGACCTCGTCGCGTTCGCTGACCGCACGCGCGGTGTGCGGGAGTTCAAACACGTCATGCTCTGCGGGATGGGCGGCTCGTCGCTGTGCCCGGAAGTCTTCCGGCAGACCTTCGGCAAGCAGGACGGCTATCCGGAACTCCTCGTCCTTGATTCGACCGACCCGGACGCCTTCCACGACCTCGCCGAGCAGATCGACATCACGAAATGCCTCTTCATCATCTCGTCGAAGTCCGGCACCACGACCGAACCGCTCGTTTTCTACAAATACTTCTACGATCAGGTCAAGAAGCGGAAAGAGAATCCCGGCGAGTGCTTCATCGCGATCACGGATCCCGACACCCTGATGGAGAAGATGGCGACCGATGATAAATTCCGGCGCATCTTCCTGAATCCGGCCGATATCGGCGGGCGCTATTCGGCACTCTCCTATTTCGGGATGGTGCCGGCCGCGCTGATGGGACTCGATGTCAAAAAACTCCTCGACCGCGCGGAGCGCATCGTTCACTCGTGCGAGCGGGTCGTCCCGGCCGCCGATAATCCGGGCACGCGTCTCGGCGCGATCATGGGCGAGTGCGCCAAGGCCGGCCGCGACAAGCTGACTATCGTCGCCGATCCGAAGATCTCATCGCTCGGGTTATGGATCGAACAGTTGCTCGCCGAGAGCACCGGCAAGAATGGAACGGGCGTCATTCCCGTGGCGGGCGAGCCGCTCGGCGCGCCCTCGGTCTACGGCGACGATCGTTTGTTCGTCTCGATCTCGGTCGGCAAGCTCGACAGCGAAACCGAGTCGAAGTTGAAGGCGCTCGAAGCGGCCGGACACCCCGTAGTGTACCGCACGCTGACGGACCTCTACGATCTCGGCGAGGAATTCTTCCTGTGGGAGATCGCGACCGCTTTCGCCGGCTGGCGCCTCGGCATCAACCCGTTCGATCAGCCGAACGTTCAGGAATCGAAGGACGCGACGAAAGAACTGCTCGAAGCATTCGCCAAAACCGGCAAATTGCCTGAGCAAACCACAGTCGCCTCCGACGGCCCGCTGACGATTTATGCCGACGACAAGACGCGTAAAGATCTGGGCGCTTCGTCGGCTGCCGACGCTTTAAAAGCGCACCTGTCGCGCGCCGGCGCGGGCGATTACATCGCGATGGTCAACTTCATCGAGCAGACTCCGGAGCACGATGAGACCATCCAGGCGATCCGCCTGCAACTGCGCGACGCGACGAAGTGTGCGACGACGACCGGCTACGGGCCGCGCTTCCTGCACTCGACGGGGCAATTGCACAAGGGTGGTGCGGCGACGGGCGTCTTTATACAACTGACAGCTCCGGACACGGTCGATGTGCCGATCCCTGATCAGCCATACACCTTCAGCACTTTGAAGCAGGCGCAGGCGCTCGGCGATTTCCGTTCGCTCGCATCGCGTGGTCGCCGGGCGATCCGCGTTGATCTCGGGAAGGACGTTCCGGCCGGGCTTAAGCGACTCCAGGAGTTGATCGGTGAGGCCGTGCCGCGATCCGGCGCGACCGGAGCCGGCGGGGGCGGTGGCGCGCGCACCAGTAGTAGTGGCGGCGGCGGTGGGGCGCGCCCGAACACGCGGGGCAAGCTGTAGGTTTAGAGGAGAACCGGGGAGCGCTAGAGCGTGCGCCCACAAGAGAAGTTCGCGCGAGCGAGTGTTGATAGATACGAGAAGTCCTTTGAGACTTTCCGGCCAGCAGCTGCCGGGCCTCGGACCCCAAACGAACGTCCGGCAACTGCTGACTGGCCTCGATCGAATGAAACAGCAGGACGCACAACCCGCCGGAGAGGCTTCAGCGGGACAAGTTAACAAACTTTGCATTCAATAATGAGGACAAGAAAAATGGCAACACCAGAACAAAGCACAAAAACTGCTCAGATCGGCATGATCGGGCTCGGCGTGATGGGCGAGAACCTGGCCAGCAATATCGAGCGTAACGGCTATCCGATCGCCGTGTGGAACCGCGAGCCGGAAAAGGTTGATGCGTTTGTCGAGCGCGCGGCGGGTAAAAAGGTCATCGGCGCATACACCCCCGAGGAGTTCGTCAAAGCGCTCGAGCGGCCGCGCAAGATCATCCTTCTCGTCAAGGCGGGCGACCCGGTCGACTGGACCATCGATCAAATCAAGCCTTTCCTGGATAAGGGCGACATCATCATCGACGGTGGCAACTCGTACTTCCAGGATACCGAGCGGCGCGAGAAGCAATTGAAGGCCGAAGGCTTTAACTTCATCGGCTCCGGCGTCTCCGGTGGTGAAAAGGGCGCTCTCTGGGGACCGTCCCTGATGCCCGGTGGAGACAAGCAGGCCTATGAGCAGATTCGGCCGATCTGGGAAGCGATCGCGGCGAAGGTCGATGACGGACCGTGCGTCACCTACATCGGGCCGGGCGGCGCGGGCCATTTCGTCAAGATGGTGCACAACGGCATCGAGTATGGCGACATGCAGTTGATCGCCGAAGCCTACGACATGATGCGGAACATTCTCGGGATGAAAGCCGGTGAGATGGCCGACGTCTTCGACGAGTGGAATAAAGGCGATCTCGAATCCTTCCTGATCGAGATCACCGCCAAGATCCTTCGCGTTAACGACCCGGAGACCGGAAAGCCGTTGGTCGATCTCGTGATGGATAAGGCGGGGCAGAAGGGAACGGGCAAGTGGACGAGCGACATCGCGCTTGATCTCGGCATCGTCGTCCCGACGATTGACTCGGCGATCGACACGCGCAACATCTCCTCACGCAAGGATGAGCGCGTCGAAGCGAGCAAGCAGATCAAGGGACCGAGCAACGGAAAATATACCGGCGACAAGAAAGAGATGATCGCCGCCATCCGCGACGCGCTCTACGCCTCGAAGATCTGTTCATACACCCAGGGCATGAACCTGATCCGCGCCGGCTCGCAGAGCTATAACTGGAATATCGATCTCG
Organism: Pyrinomonadaceae bacterium; assembly: GCA_031406255.1. GTDB lineage: Bacteria > Acidobacteriota > Blastocatellia > Pyrinomonadales > Pyrinomonadaceae > JANOGZ01. Next base: position 3,383 of record JANOGZ010000611.1, read on the forward strand.
GCGAGACATCGCGCATCTGGAAGGGCGGCTGCATCATCCGCGCGCAGTTCCTCGATAAGATCAAACAGGCTTACCAGCGTCGCGCTGATCTGCCGAGCCTGCTGCTCGATCCCGACTTCAATGCCGAGATGGCGAAATCACAGGCGAACTGGCGCCTTGCCGTGACGACCGCGATGAAGATGGGCGTGCCCGTGCCGGGAATGTCGGCCAGTATCGGTTACTTCGATTCGTATCGCACCGCCAACCTGCCGCTCAATCTGACGCAGGCGCAGCGCGATTTCTTCGGCTCGCACACCTACGAGCGCACAGACAAGCCGGCGGGTCATGAGCCCATTCACACCGAATGGGAGCAACTGTTGGAGAAGCAGTAGAAGCTTGTCGCGTGAGTGGAAAACAGTTTGCGTCGGACGGATTCAGTCTCGGTCAGCGCCTGCTCGGCCCTGACCGGGAGGAATTCGCCCGACGCGAGCCTCTTCGGTGCGCGCCAGCCTTAATAACCCTCTCTTCGTTCTTCAAATGAGGATCACATCATGCAGCCAGCGACCGTAATGGAACAGAATCCCCTTCGCGAGGGCATCCGACTCGAAAAAACCGCCGAGCCGTGCGCCGTTATCATCTTCGGCGCATCGGGCGACTTGGCGAAGCGTAAACTCATCCCCGCGCTCTACCGACTCGTGCAGGAACGGCTCTTTCCCGCCGAGTTTGCCATCGTCGGGCTCGGGCGCACAGCGATGAGCGATGAAGACTTTCGCTCGAAAATGAAGACGTCCGTCGAACAGTTTTCCGAAGCCAAACGCGTTGACGAGGAGGTGTGGAACTCGTTCGCGAAAGGGCTCTACTACATGACGTCGAATATCGGCAATGCCGACGATTACAACGCGCTCGGTGAGAGGTTGCGCGAGATCGACCGTGAGCGCGGCACGCAGGGCAATCGCGTCTTTTATCTCTCGACCGCGCCCGCCCACTACGCCGAAGCCGTCAAACAACTGGCGACGGCCGGGCTCACCAAGCAGGACAACGGCAACTGGGCGCGCGTGATCATCGAAAAGCCTTTCGGCACGGACCTCGACACGGCGCGCGAACTCAACCAGCACGTGCTGCGTTATCTCGACGAATCGCAGGTTTACCGCATCGACCACTACCTCGGCAAAGAGACGGTCCAGAATCTCCTGGTCTTCCGCTTCGCCAACGGTATCTTCGAGCCGATGTGGAACCGCCAGTATATCGACCACGTGCAGATCACCAATGCCGAAACGGTCGGCGTCGAGGGCCGCGGCGAGTATTACGAAAAGTCCGGCGTGGTGCGCGATATGATTCAGAACCACGTCTTTCAGGTCCTCTCGCTCGTCGCGATGGAGCCGCCCGCCAATCTCGGTTCGGAAGCGGTGCGCGATGAGAAGATCAAAGCGATGATCGCCGCGCGCCCCTTTACGCCCGAGCGTATTAAAAATGAATGCGTGCGCGGGCAATACGGCGCTGGCTCGATCGGTGGCCAGCCCGTTCCCGGTTACCGCGAAGAGAAGGGCGTCGCGCCCGATTCGGCGACCGAGACCTTCGCGATGGTCACGATGTATTTCGACAACTGGCGCTGGTCCGGCGTGCCTTTCTATATTCGTTCCGGTAAGCGTCTGGCGAAGCGCGTCACCGAAATCGCGATCCAGTTCAAATCGGCCCCGCACCAACTCTTCGGCGCGGCGGCGATGGAGCAGATGACGCCGAACCAGCTGATCATCCGCGTCCAGCCCGACGAGGGCATCACGATGCGTGTCGCCGCGAAGGTGCCGGGACAGGTCACGCGCATCCGCGATGTGAACATGGATTTCCGCTACGGCGCTTCGTTCGGTGTGCAACTGGCGGAAGCTTATGAGCGTTTGATCCTCGATTGTGTCCTCGGCGATTCGACGCTCTACGCGCGCAAGGACATGACCGAGCGCGGCTGGGAAATCGTCATGCCGGTCCTCGCCGAGTGGGCTCGGACAAAATCCGAAGCGCCGTTCCCGAACTACGAAGCCGGCACATGGGGCCCCGAAGCCACCCAGCAACTGCTCGAGAGTCAGGAACGCCGCTGGCGCAGGCCATAGCAGGCGAGAGGAGTGAAAAAAGGCGATGGCCGAGACACAGAAACAAGAGAGCCGCGCTGCCGCTGCCACCATGAAAGCGATCGATGCCGGCAAGCTTGAGAAAGAATTGGCGGCGATGTGGGCCGAGGCGACCGAAAGCAAAGACGGCGGCGCGCCACAGGCCGGGGTGACGCGCGCCTGCGTCTTAAACCTCATCGTATATGCTTCCGAGCAGGAAGACCGCACAAAGATCGATGAGTTGCTTGATGAAGTGACGGTGCAGAATCCGTGCCGCGCGGTGATCCTGGTGGCCGACCGGGAAGCGACCGAGGCGAAGCTCAATGCGTATGTCTCGACGCGCTGCCGGACGGATGCGAAGGGCAGAAAACAGATCTGCGGCGAGCAGGTGACGGTCGAGGCGAGCGGGCCGGTCGTCGATACGGTCGCCAGCGCCGTCGAGCCACTGCTCGTGTCGGATGTGCCCGTCTTCCTGTGGTGGAAGGATATTCCACACTATCAAGACAAGTTGTTCAACCGGATGGTCGAGATGGCCGATCGCATCGTGATCGATTCGGTGGCCTTCGATCATCCACACGACGATCTGCGACGGCTCGCGCAAATCCTCCAGGAGCATCCACAGTTCATGCGTGTGAGCGATCTGAACTGGGGACGTCTGACGGCGTGGCGGACGCTCGTCGCCAGCTTCTGGGACGTGCAGGATTATCGGCCGCTGCTGGATAAGATCAACCGGATCGTGATCGAGTATGATCCGCCGGATGTGGCGCGCGATGAGATCGCGCCACAGGCGCTGCTGGTGCTCGGCTGGCTCGCGTCGCGCCTCGGCTGGGAAGTCGTCGCGTCGGGCGCGAAGCGTAGCGAAACCGGCGCGCAATTCACCCTCCAGCGCGCGGCCGACAAAAGCACGATCAATGTCGAAATGCGGGCGACCGAAGATAAGGAAGGAAGCGATGGGCTGATCGCTTCGCTGATGCTGTCAGACGAGGAAGACGGCGCGGAATTCTACGTCGAGGTCAGGCCTGACGGGACGAAGCTGGAGACGGGAGCCAAGATCGGGGGCGGCAAACGAGATGTCGGCCGCGTCCTCGCCTACGAAAGGCGGAGCGACGGGCAGCGCCTCAGCCGCGAGCTCCAATTTCTATCGCGCGATAAGGTTTATGAACACGCCGTCGCCGTCGCCGCCAAGTTGTGCGCGGCGATGGGCTCGAAATAGATCGTGACTGATCAAGAGCAGACGGATGGACGTTTGCGATTTACCGATCCTGAAAATTGGGTGAACCGAACATTTTATGATTATCGCTGGAGACATCGGCGGGACGAAAACCAACGTCGCGCTCTTTGAGCCCCAAGGCGACGACATCGGCGCAGCTATTACACAGAAAAGCTTTCCGAGCGGCAAGTATGATTCGCTCGAAGCGATTCTCGAAGAGTTCGTCGCAGAGCATAAGCCCACTGTGATCGGAGCGTGCTTCGGCATCGCCGGGCCGGTCGTCGAGGGGCGCGTCGAGACGCCGAATCTGGCGTGGGTCGTCAGCGATAAGACGCTCGCCAAGACGCTGAATGTCGATCGGGTCGGTCTGATCAACGATCTTGAGGCGACCGCCTACGGCATCGAGGCGCTCGGCGAGGCCCAACTGCATACGCTCAACGAGGGTGACCGGACGCGCCGGGGTGGGCACCGCGCGCTGATCGCCGCCGGAACGGGGCTCGGGATGGCCGGCATCTTCTGGGATGGCGCCCAATACCGGCCGCTCGCCTCCGAGGGCGGCCACGCCGATTACGCGCCGCGCAACGATCTCGAGATGGATATGCTGCGCTATCTGACCAAACAGTTCGGCGGGCACGTCTCTTATGAGCGCGTGCTCTCCGGCCCGGGACTCTTTAATGTCTATTCTTTCCTGCGCGACCAGAACTTCGCCGAAGAGCCCGACTGGTTAGCCGAAGAGATCAAGAACGGCGACAAGGCTGGTAAAACAGCCGCAATCTCGAAGGCGGCGCTCTCGAAAAAATCAGAGCTCGCGATGGAAGCCCTCGATATCTTCGTCGAGATCTACGGCGCAATGGCCGGCAATCTGGCGCTCACCATGAAATCCACCGGAGGTCTCTATATCGGTGGCGGCATCGCTCCGAAAATCATCGAGAAGCTGAAAGACGGTTCGTTTATCAACGCGTTCAAAGACAAAGGCAGGATGTCGTCTCTGGTCGCGTCCGTTCCCGTGCACGTTATCCTCGACGACAAAACCGCGCTTTACGGCGCTGCGCGCTGCGCGCTTAACCAGAGCAGGTGAATCTATGGAAGCCGCCCCCGAAGCCGCCCCGAACATTCTCACATTTGATGATCCGGAAGAGGTCGCGAAACGCGCCACCGACCGTTTTGTGGAAATCGCCGAGCAGGCGATTCAGAAGGACGGGCGCTTCAGCGTCGCGCTCGCCGGGGGTTCGACCCCGAAACGCATCTACCAGTTGCTCGCCGCAGCGCCCTATAAAGATCGGCTCGACTGGTCGAAAGTTCACATCTTCTTCGGCGATGAACGGTGCGTGCCGCCCGATCATTCCGATAGCAACTACCGAATGGCGAGCGAGGCGATGATTTCGCAAGTGCCGGCGCCGCCGGAGAATGTTCACCGGATGGTCGGGGAAGGCGATGCGGCCGCCAATGCGCGCCTCTATGAAGACGAGTTGCGATCCTACTTCGGCGATGAAAAGTGGCCACGGTTCGATCTGGTGATGCTCGGGATGGGCGACGACGGACATACGGCCTCGCTCTTTCCCGGCACCACCGCCCTCAAAGAGCAGTCTGCCTGGGTGGTCTCAAACTGGGTCGAGAAATTCAATACTTTCCGTATTACACTGACCGCCCCGGCGATTAACCACGCCGCGCACGTGATGTTCATCGTCACCGGCGCGGGTAAGGCCGATCGTCTACCGCAGGTCCTGCGCGGCGCGCGCCGGCCTGAGGAGTTGCCCTCACAGTTGATCCGGCCCGAAGCCGGCGGCGCGCTCGAGTGGTTTACGGACAAGGCGGCGGTTGCCAATCTCTAAAGATGACGGATGGAGTACGCCAAGCATGAAACCCAAGAAGATCGCGATCGGCAGCGACCATGCCGGATTCGAAGGCAAAGAAGCGGCGAAGAAAGCCATCGCCGACCTCGGCATCGAAATCGACGATAAGGGAACCAATACTCTTGACAGCGTGGATTACCCGGATTTCGGCGCCGCCGTCGGGCGGGCGGTGGTCAACGGTGAAGTCGACCGCGGTGTCGTGATCTGCGGATCAGGAATCGGCATTTCGATCGCCGCCAACAAGGTGCCGGGCGTGCGCGCCGCGCTGTGCTGGAACGAAGAGACCGCGCGCCTGGCGAGAGAACACAACGACGCTAATGTCCTCTGTATGGGCGCGCGCTTCATCGAGCCGGAGCTGGCGGCACGCATGATTCGCACTTTTATGGAGACGGAATTCAGCGGCGGACGCCACCAGCAGCGGGTTGAAAAGCTCGCCCGGCTCGACGAAAAAGGGTAGCCGCCGAGAGCGCCTCCGGCGAGAGCTCGCCGGAAGCGACCGGATGCCCATCCGCGCCAATTTGCAAACTTGCGCAGTGATTCTTAACTGCTCTCTGTGTGGAAGTAATCCTTCTTCTGCGTTCGCCGCTCGGGCGCGCATCGTGTGACAGTCGCGCGACGAACGGGCGCCGCGGTCGATACTACTTCCACATTTTTGCGTTTATTCCACTTCACTCGACACGACACTCCGCTGATGCAGACCAAAGAACATAAGAGACTACAGGAGCCTTTCAGCTCTCCGATCGCGCCGTGGCGCAAGTGGGGGCCATATGTATCAGAGCGCGCGTGGGGTACGGTGCGCGAAGATTACAGCACTGACGGCGGGGCGTGGGACTACTTCCCGCACGA
>JANOGZ010000675.1:0-10219 GCA_031406255.1 Pyrinomonadaceae bacterium
GTAAAGGGCTGGCGCACCTGCAGCGAGCCGCTTCGGATATAACCGATCATGACGCGCGAACCACGCGGTAGCGCACGAATAAAGTCACGTGTCGCATCCAGTTCATTACCGACGCGCGGCACCAGATCGTCCTGCACTAAAATCGCTAGATTTAACGGCACTCTGACCTGTGCCTTCGCCGCACGCGCTTCATCCTTTTTGGTAACAGTCCCGGCGGCGACCGCCTCGGCGCCGAGAGCCATGACCAACACCAATAAGGTGGCCGTGAACGTTGAAAGAAATTTCTTGATAGCCATTATGTATTTTACTTCCCCCTGGTTAACGCCCGCGCATGATGCGGGCCCTTTCTCCACTTGACTGATTGAGAGCGCCGGGACGAAAAATCTTTCCCGCGCGTGCCCTCCCTGAACTCGGTTCACACCGGGCAAATTTCGCGTCACTAAGATGCAACGGGGCGTGATGTGGTGGCCTGTGATGTGTACGTGTGGACGTCTTGCGCGGGAAAGAATTGGTGGAATTTAACTCTTCGGCCGATGAAGCGTGCAGAGGCCGGTGGCATCGCATGGTGGGGGGATACCGAAGAGCGTATAGCGACGCCTGGCGATCCAGTGATAGCAGACGGGGCCGAAGCGCGTGAACGGCCAGAGCGCCAGCATACGAGCCAGCCAGCGCCACCGCGGCAACACACGGAGGATTTCAAGCGCCCCCCAGAAGCCTTCTGTCCATCCCCCATCCGCGCGCCGCACGTGCATCGCCTCGCCCAATTCCTCAAGCGTGTACGGCATGGCGCGGCGGAGGATTTCAGGGTCGTTATAATCGAGCCATTCGATGCGACGTTCCAGGTCGTGCGGCTCGATGCGCGCGCGCGTCCACCGGCAAAAAGGGCATTGACCGTCCGTATATACCTCGATGCGCGTCGTTCGATTCAAGTCGCTTCTCCGCAGAAAATGACGCCGCGGGCGTCCACTGACAATCTGTTTCCCGTTAACGATTGGTTTCCGTGGCCACGATTCGACAATATAATATGATCCTGGCTCAAAGCAACGATGCCATTTGTTTACGTATCTATGATGGCGAGATAAAAGCTGGGGGAATATGCGAGGGAAGAATTAAATCACCGAAAATCGAGCGTCTCGCTCTAGATTAACAGGCACCTGCGACCGGAGCAGCCTTTTGAAGCGTGAGCCTATATGCTGATCAAGAAACCCGACGCCATTAAGAGCGGCGAAATTACAGATAAGAAGTCATATCTCGCCCGCCGCACCTTTATGCGCGGAGCAGTTTTAGCGGCGACGACCGCGGCGACCGGACTTCTCTATCGGCAGTTGACGTCTCCGACCGTCTCCAGAGCAGACGATGCGTCCCAGCAGCAAGCTACGGACAGAAGAAACGCGCTGGCGCAACAGGGTTTGCCCGGTGAAGAGGTGACATCTTACGATGACATCACCAATTACAACAATTTCTACGAATTCTCGACCGACAAACGCTCTGTTGCGCGTAAGGCGCGGAATTTCGTGACGCGACCGTGGACCGTTGCCATCGAGGGGCTCGTCCACAAGCCGAAAACTTTTGATCTCGACGACCTGTTGAAGATCAGCTCTCCGGAGGATCGCATCTATCGCTTTCGCTGCGTCGAGGGCTGGTCAATGGTCATTCCGTGGCGCGGATTTCCGCTCGCCCGGCTCCTGCAGCAGGTCGAGCCCACCTCGCAGGCCAAATACGTCCAGTTCGAGACGCTCTACGCGCCGACGCGCCTGCCCCTGCAGAATACTGACGTCCTCGAGTGGCCGTATGTCGAGGGCTTGCGTCTCGATGAGGCGTTGCATCCGCTCACCCTTCTGGCCAGTGGACTCTACGGCGAGCCACTCCCGCCGCAGAACGGCGCGCCGCTGCGGCTGGTAGTGCCCTGGAAGTACGGCTTTAAAAGCATCAAGTCGATCGTGAAAATCAGGCTGGTGGCACAGGAGCCGCCCACCACCTGGAACATCGCCGCGCCGCGCGAGTATGGTTTCTATTCGAACGTCAATCCAGCCGTGAGCCACCCACGCTGGAGTCAGGCCAAGGAGCGCCGCATCGGCGAGTTTGGGCAGCGGGCGACGCTGATGTTCAACGGCTACGCGGAGGAGGTCGCCCATCTCTACACGGGGATGGACTTGAAATACTATTTCTAAGCGAGACGGAAGAAGTGAAAGACATCAACTTTGCGCGCTTCGTCGTATTTATAAACTGCCTCGTGCCGCTCACCCTGCTCGGCTGGGATGCCTATCACCAGAAGCTCGGTGCTAATCCGCTCGAATTCGTGACGCGCACGACCGGGACGCTCACGCTTCTATTCCTGCTCATCTCGCTCGCCGTCACGCCCGTTCGCAAGCTCACCGGCATTCAATGGCTGGTCAGATTCCGGCGTATGCTGGGGTTGTATGCCTTTTTCTACGGCTTTCTGCATTTGACGACCTATGTCTGGTTCGACAAGTTTTTCGATCTCAGGGCAGCGGCGCAGGATATCTGGAAGCGTCCGTTTATCGCCGTCGGGATGTTCAGTTTCTTTCTGATGATTCCGCTGGCGATCACCTCGACAAACAGGATGATCAAGCGTCTGGGAGGAAAACGCTGGAGCCGCCTGCATCAGCTTGTCTATTTTTCGGCCATCGGCGGCGTGGTGCACTACTGGATGCTGGTCAAGGCCGATATTCGACAACCCCTCCTCTTCGCCGTTGTGCTGGCCGTGCTGCTCGGCTATCGTCTGCTCATCGCATATCTGCTGCGGCTGGCGCGCGGCGCAGCCACGAAACCGCAAATTTTTCCGCCACGCTAAGAAGAACTCATCTGCGCGGCTTTGAGCTCATGGGACTTTGAGCTCTGGTTTAAGAGGAGCGTAAACGATCTTCAAGCCCCGGCGATTTCGCTTCTGCCGGCCGGGAACTTATTTGGCCCGGTGTTAAAGTTTTACACTTTTGTCCCCAACTCTTCGGTCACGGACGGTGGCGGATGAAGGCTCCACCGGTGATTTTCTTCAAGCCTGCGCTGCATTCGACGATAGCCGACGACCAGCACCCCGATGATGATGATCTGCAGCACCTCGATGACAAACCAGGCGAATACAAATAACTTCAACATGCGCGCCTCACCTCCCGGCAGGAAGCTGTAACTGTACGCCCGGCGCGCCGCCACCGTACATGATCGTCAGCGGCCCTTGATGGCTCTTCACCCCTTCGGCGCGGGCGCGCTCGATTTCCAGTTGCAGTTCGAGCTTCTTGATATCGAGAAGCGCGGGATTGGCATACGTCTGGGCTTCGATTTGCTTGGTCTGCGCGGCGATCTTCGCCGCTTCAAACTTGGCGACTTCCGCCTGTTTTTGTTTTTCGTTGGCGACAACCTCGGACGCCGCCGCTTCGATCCGATCATCCAGAAAATCCGGATTTCCGATCTGCACGCTCTCCGTTGTGAGCAACAGCTGGGTGTCAAGCTGCGGGCGAAGTGAATCGATAATGCGCTTCTGAATCTGCTCCTGATTAGCGTAGATCTCGTAGGCGTTGAATTCCGCGAAGGCATTGCGCGCCTCTGTCTGCACCAGCCCTCGCAAAATCTCCCCGCGTCGTCGGTGTCGCTCGTCTTCGGAGAAACCGTACCGGCGAACGTACTCCGTCACTTTCGCCGGATCACTAGAGGCCGTCACCGAAACCTCGACTTGCAGCGCGGCGTTGTCCCGGCTGGTCACACGCACCGGCGCTTTTTCCGTAAAGGATTTGAGGTTGACCTCATAGCTTTCTCTTCCGGGCATGAGCGTCGTAAACCACCCGTCCGAGGGCATGTAGACGCGCTCGATCCGACCTAAGTAGGTGACGACTTTAACCGTTCCCTCCTGTGAATAATTGATATTGGCAAAAGCCACCCCGATACCAACCAAAGCAAAAACTACTAACAGCGCCATTGCCGCGAGCAGGTATTTGCTGTTCGACATAGAGTCTCCTTTGTTGATGTCTAGCACTTCTGGCCACTTGTTCTTCATAACTTCACTTATACGTTCGGGGCCGGAAAAATGTTGTGCATTTGATAATAATTCCGGCGGGCGCCGGCCCGCTTGCTTTTCGGTCCTCCGCTCGGATAAATTACCGTATCACTCGGAGTACGATCCCGCACATTCAGTCTTGTAATTATAGACGCTGTGGGTAGCCCTTTTCTACATCCGCTGGACACCACTCGAAAGGAAGCTTCTTTTAACATCATGAAAGCTTATCCAACCAACTCGATTCGCAACCTCGCCGTCATCGGACATGGCGACGCGGGCAAAACGCAACTTGTCAGTTCCCTTCTCCATACGGCCGGCGCGACGCCGCGCTGGGGACATGTGGACGACGGCACCACTGTCACCGATCACGACGAAGATTCGATCGCTCGCAAGATCACGCTTAACACCGCGCTCGCCCACCTCGAATGGAAAGACACGAAGATCAATTTCATTGATACGCCCGGCTACGCCGCGTTCGTCTCGCACGCGCGTCCCGCGCTGCGCGTGGTGGATTGCGGGCTGGTGGTGATCGACGGCGTCACCGGCGTCGGGGTGCAGACGGAGAAGACCTGGGCTTACGCCAACGAGTTCATGGTGCCGCGCATGATGGTCATCAACAAACTGGATAAGGAGCGCGCCGATTTCGGCGCGGCGCTCGACAGCGCCCGCGCGACCTTTAGCCGCGCCATCGTTCCCTTCACGCTCCCGATCGGCCAAGAGCGCGACTTCAAAGGCGTCGTTGACATCACCCACATGCAGGCTTACGAGTTTGATGAACAGGGCAAGGCACGGCCGCGCGACCTGCCCACCGAGGGGCGCGACATTATCGATGCGGCGCGCGAAAAACTGATCGAGACGATCGCTGAGTCCGACGACGCGCTCCTGGAGAAATATTTCGAGAACGGGACGCTTGATGAAGCGGACATTGTACCGAACATCAGCAGGGCCATCGCGTCGAGCCGTCTGTGCCCGGTCTTCGCCGTTTCCAGCACGACGCTCGTCGGCCTCCAAACGCTGCTTGATGCGATCGTCGAATACGCTCCCGCGCCGGACGCGCACGAAGCCGAGCACGGCCGCGCCTCCGCCGATGGGGACGGGACGGGCGAGCGTCTCTCGCGCCGCTACGACGCGCGCGAGCCTTTTTCCGCCTACGTCTTTCGCACCGTCGCCGACCCCTTCGCCGGGCGTATCAACATCATGAAAGTCGTCAGCGGACACGTCAAATCGGATGCGAACGTTCTGAACACCACGCGCGGCACACAGGAACGCCTCGGCGCGCTCCACACAATGCAGGGCAAGCAACTCGATAAGGTCGAGGAAGCCAACGCCGGTGATATCATCGCGTGCGTCAAGCTCAAGGAGACGCAGACCGGCGACACGCTCGCCGACAAAGCCGCACCGATCGTCTACGACGCCGTCGAGTATCCGGAGGCCGCCATCGCCTTCGCGATCGAGCCGAAATCTCGACAGGATGAAGAAAAGATCAGCGTCGCCCTCCACAAAATCCTCGAAGAGGATCAGGCGCTCCATTTCACGCGCGATGCGCAGACCAAAGAATTTATTCTTTCCGGTTCGGGCCAGCTTCACGTCGAGACGGTGGTCGAGAAGCTGAAGAAGCGCTACAGCGTCGAAGTCGCGCTTCATCCGCCGAAAGTCCCCTACAAGGAGACGATCACGCAGCGCGCCGAAGTGCAGGGCCGCCACAAAAAACAGACGGGCGGGCGCGGCCAGTTCGGCGATTGTAAAGTCGTCTTCGAGCCGCTCGGGCGCGGCGAAGGATTCAAGTTTGAGGATAAAATTTTCGGTGGCTCCGTCCCGCAGCAGTTTCGTCCGGCCATCGAAAAGGGCATCGTCGAGGCGGCCTCCGGCGGGGCGATCGCCGGCTACCCGCTGGTTGACTTTAAAGTCACCCTGATTGACGGCTCCTATCACACGGTGGATTCCGACGAGCACAGTTTCCGGGCGGCCGGACGCAAAGCGTTCCGCGCCGCCATCGAGAAGGTCAAGCCGACGCTGCTTGAGCCGATCATGGATGTCGAGGTGGTCGCTCCCGTCGAGGCGAGCGGCGATATCATGGGTGATCTCAACTCGCGGCGCGGGCGCGTCCAGGGGATGGAGATGCGCGGCAAGAATCAGGTCATCAAAGCGCAGGTGCCGATGGCCGAAATGCTCAACTACCAGTCAACGCTTAACTCGATCACAGCCGCCCGCGGGACCTATCACATGGAGTTTTCGCATTACGATCCGGTTCCCGGGCAGATCGCGCACAAAGTCGTCGAGCAGGCGCGGGCTGAAGGCCGTATCAGAGGCGAAGAAGAAGAGTAAAGCGGCGACAGATGCGATGGCGGGGAGAGACAGGGCGTGTATCCGCGACGAACTCTCCCCGCCGGATGGCGTTAAAACTGCAACCCTCACGTCTCGCGTCAACCCGCTTCGCGCAATCCGCCGCATCGTTCGGAGTTAATCTGTGACGGGCATGCCGGTAGTATGCCGCCGCCTAATTCAGGCGCTTTGCTCAGACTGGCCGAACTGCCTGCGAAAATCGGCGGAGCGCTGGCGCAGTTCGAGCCAGTCGTCGAAAATTTCCGGCGACTGTAGCCAGACGGTGAACCATTCGGCGATCTCCGCCTTTTCGGCTCGCTTCTGTTCGTTGACCGAGGAGTTGCGCGCGATCATCTGCGCGCGCTGCTTGCCCTTCAAGATGGTTTCGCGCACGCGCCGCAGGCCCGCCTGATCGTTCGTGCGCGCGAAGTGGCGGCGCAGGTTTTCCAGTCGCCTGATCGAATTGGCGGCCTGCGCGAAATCTGAAAATTTCAGCACGTTGCGAAACATCGCTTCGTAAGGATCAGCCGCGCGCCAGCGCGCGTCGGCCTCCAACACCTCCGCATGCCGCAACTCCGCGCCTTCGTCGGCCAGCAGTCGCGCGACAGAGGCCGGGCTCTCCACGGCGCCGTCGCCGAAGCGCTCGTGCACCGCGCGTGCGATCTCTCCCAGTTCGTGCGCGCCCACCGATTCACAATCGAGATGTTCCCATACCTCGATCATCAAATCGCGCTTCGTGCGCGCTTTCCATTCGCGTCCGCTCATTTTCAGATTCGCCCGCCCGCGCAAGAAGTCTCAGGCTCAGAGTCTAAAGCGTGTTGTGGCCAAAAGCCAAAGGCTGAAGCCTGCGGCCTTCCCGACTTGTGACTTTAGACTGCGGCCCTTAGACTAAAAAGCTATGGTGGTGATGGAAACTGCGCTTGCCGCGCTTCGCGAGCATTTCGGTTTCGAGGATTTCCGCGAGGGTCAGCGCGAAGTGATCGGCGCGATACTCGAAGGCCACGATACGGTCGTCGTCATGCCGACCGGCGGCGGGAAATCGCTGTGTTATCAACTGCCGGCGATGATCAGAGATGGGACGACGCTGGTTATCTCGCCGCTGATCGCGTTGATGAAGGATCAGGTTGACGCGCTTCACGCGCGCGGCCTTCCGGCCACCTTCATCAACAGCTCGATTGATTTCGAAGAGCAGAAAGCGCGCCTCGCCCGTATCCGGCAGGGAGGTTACAAGCTCGTCTATGTCGCTCCCGAACGCTTCCGTAGCGCGCATTTCGTCGAATCTCTCGAGCGCGTGCAGATTTCCCTGTTCGCGGTTGATGAAGCCCACTGCATCTCTACCTGGGGACACGATTTTCGTCCCGACTATCTGCGGCTGAAAGCCTTTATTGAGCAGATCGGACGGCCGCAAATCGTCGCGCTCACCGCGACCGCGACCCCCTACGTCCGCGCCGACATCATCGAGCAACTTTCTTTGCGCGAGCCGCGCGCGTTCGTCAGCGGTTTCGATCGCCCTAACTTATCGCTCGGCGTCGTGCACACGCAGAAGGAGCGCGAAAAGATCGCGCGCACGAAGGCGCTGGCCGCCGCTTACCCCGGCGGCTCGGGCATCATCTACACTTCGACTCGCAAGTCGGTCGAGAAGGTCATGGCGCGTCTGCGCGAGGCGGGATTGCAAGTGGTCGCCTATCACGCCGGGATGGACGACGCGGAGCGCGTCCGCGCGCAGGACGATTTCATGTCGGGGCGCGTGCAGATGATCGTCGCCACCAACGCCTTCGGGATGGGTATCGATAAGCCCGATATCCGTTTCGTCGCGCACTATCATCTGCCCGGCTCGATCGAGGCTTACTATCAGGAGATCGGCCGCGCCGGGCGCGACGGCCTCGCCTCCACCTGCGTGCTGCTCTTCAATTACGCCGACAAAAGGATGCAGGACTACTTCATCGAGGGCTCTTACCCCCCGCCCGAGCTGATCGCGCGCGTCTATGAAGCACTGGCCGCGATCGGACAGAAGCGCACCGAACTGTCTACCAGCGAGATCGCGGCGCGCGCCGGTACTCGTAACGAGATGGCGGTGCAATCGTCGCTTATCATTCTTGAGAAGGCCGGTCACATCGAACGCGGCGCGGCGAGCGAGAATCGCGCCGCCGTACGTTTGCGGGTGGCGCCGCAGGCGGCGCGTGAGATGATCAATTCGCGTCGCGGCACACTGGCCAGGCAGGTGCTCTTCAGTCTGCTGGGCGGATATGAAGTGAATCAGCGCGCCGACACGGAAGTGGACCTCACGGAACTGGCGGAAACGATCGGGCTCGAGCTCCCGGCACTCCGCCGCGCGCTCGCATCGCTCTCCGAATCCGGCGTCATCACTTACCAACCGGCGCGGCGGACGCGCGGCCTGCTGATGCTCGACGAGCGTCCGGCCCGAAATCTGCGCATCAGTCCGCAGGACCTCGCGCGACGTGCCGCGCTCGAACAACGCAAGCTGCGCGAAGTGATCAGTTTTTGTTATACGGATCGCTGCTATCGCGCGTTTATCCTCGATTACTTCGGCGACCGCTCGCATCCGCCAAACTGCGGCACGTGCGGCAACTGCTTCAGAGCAGAAGCGGGAGACGCAAAATCCGGGGAGACGCCGACAGGAACGTCTTCACTGCCGCGCCCCGCGCCCTCATCCGCCGCCCTCGATCAATTCGTGATGAAGCATGCGCCCGTGGCGCTCGATCTGGACGATGAGTTGAACGAACAGACGCGCCGGCGGCGTGTGCGTGAGGCGGCTGAAGCGGTGGGCGCGGCGATACTCGCGGCGACCACCGATATTGCCGAATCACGCGCGCTTAGCGAAACGGAGGAACTCTGCGTGCGCAAGATTTTGTCGTGCGCGGCGCGGATGCAGGGACGCTTCGGCAAAAACCTTCTCGCCGCCACGCTCCGGGGCTCGCGTTCCGCCAAAATCTCTCAAGCAGGTCTCGACCAGCTTTCAACTTACGGTATCTTGCGCGACATGACTCAGGATGAGTTGCTTCTGTTTATTGATGCCCTGATCTCCGCCGAATGCCTGACGGTGGCCGCCGGCGCTTACCCGACCGTGGCGCTCACAGAACTCGGTAGCGATGTGATGCGCGGGCGGGCGAGCATTCAACTCGCCCTGCCGCCGACGGCGCGCTCTTACGAAGCGGCAGCAGGAGGAGGAGCGGCAACCGGACGGCGCGGCGCGCCTTCTTCAGCTTCTGCAGTGGGATCGCCGCCCGCGGCGGCAGCGCCGATGCCCGTCGCTTCAAAGCCCTCCGACGGGAGGCAAACGAGCACAGTTGATGAAACCTACGCGCTCTATCAGACCGGATTGTCAATCGAGGAGATCAGCCAGCGGCGCGGTCTCACGGAAATTACCGTGGAAAAACATCTGGCCGATTGCATCCTGGAAGGCCGTTCGGTTGACGTCTCGCAGTATGTCTCTGAAACAGAGCGCGCGCAGATCGAACTTGCCATCGAACAGCTCGGCACGGAGCGCCTTAAGCCATTGCGCGACGCGCTGCCAAAACATATCACCTATCGCATGATACGCTTCGTCGTCGCCGATCTGCAGCGCGCCGCACAGAACAGCAGCCTGGAAAGCATCTAGCTCGTTTCACGCCCACCTGCCGACCGTTTCCTTCCCGGGCGTGCTCTAACTCTGCCGAAAATCCGTATAGGCATGCGGCTGCGGCGGCACGGCAGGCGCTGGCGCGTCACCTCCGGCGTTTGATCGCCGCCGGATGCGGCTGAAGATCGCCAGGTTAAAAAAGTGCATGGCGCCCAGGACAAGCAACACCATGCCGATTTTCCACGACAGCGCCTCAATGCCTTCGCGGGCGCTCTCGATGCTGTAGCCGAGCTTGAGCGCCAGGCTCA
>JANOGZ010000725.1:0-2963 GCA_031406255.1 Pyrinomonadaceae bacterium
GCACGACCTCCTCGGCGGGGTCTTGCGACATCGTTAAATCAGGCTTTTTGACAATCCTTGCGCGCTCTTGTGCGACGCTTAAAGGAGCATCGCAGAGCAACGCTAACAAGAAAGCTGAAAGAAGCCATTTAGTCTTCACGATATTCATCTCCATGCTTTTTCCCGATAACATCATTAACTAGACGCTTAAAAGCGAGAAATCGTTAACAAAGCGAAGCGGTCGGGTAAGAGGGTGACATCACGGCCACCCCCTCCCCTAAGAACTGCACGTGCGCGCTTTCCACGCATGCAGCTCAAGCCTTTCAAAAGCCCATTTCACTGGACCCGGTAAACTTTATTCACCTTCACAGTACTGACCTGGTGCCTACGAGCGTTTATCCGCCGGAGGGCGCACCAGCTCGTGTTGCCACGGCCATCATCTGCTTTCCCTCCTGAGTAGGTTACCCATGCTCTCCTGTGACGAAAGACCAGATGGAAGTCTGCCCGCTTTCGCGTGGAGTGATCTTGCCAGAAGGCTTAACTCCTATCCCCTCCATTACAGAGGAGCATTCGCTTGCTCCATCATCCCATACCCACCACCCCATCGGCTCGCCTTGCGGTCTGCTTTCCCCAAAGGGAGGATGACGGGCTTACCACGTTCCGTGTGAGTACCAGTGTGGGTTAGGTCTCGCCTCTCTGCCGGTGGTTCGTCATCTGCGACAAGTGAGTTAGGAACACCCGTACCTGACCACTTACCTTTTGGTCCAAGCCTAACAGTCTCTTTGGCTTGTCTTCCGTAACGACATTTATCAGCGATTCACCTGGGTTGACCCTACCACACAATCCTAGCTCCCGACCGCCTTGAGACTGGCAGTCACAGGTTACATTGTCCCAGAGGCTTCGCACCTCACCGTTACCAGTGACGCACGCTCCGGTAGGATACTGATGGCAGAACATCAGGTGATGTCATGGATTCTCATCCACGCATCACAGCTACTCACGCGACTTCGTGTCGCACTCTAACGCCGGAATTGAGCGGCGCGCACGAACCACCGCAACACATAAGTCTCGCATAAGAGATTTGCTAACTGCGCGTCCGCTCCAATGACTTGTTCTATGAAAGGGCTGTCAAGAGAAAAATTCATCCTCGTCTGGCCGTCAATACTCTGTTCCTTGGCAGCCAGCCCACTACTCGCCCGAAGCTCTTCAAGCTACGCCTCTCATCTTCTTTGGCTACTGCCGCCGCTCATCCGAGTCGTTGTTGAGACTTCTTTAGCACGCTGCTCTGGGTGGTCAACTTAATGGCTGCCAACCATGGTTCTATCTGAGACTTCAGCTCTCACGGAGCTTTCGCCTACGGCTATCTCTGGTTGTACGCGGGGGCATACGGTTAGGCATGGTCCTCAGGTACCCACTTCCACCTCGGACAACAAGTCATGTGATACTCTCCCGCGAACCTTTCATGTCTCTCTCAACTCTGCCGACAAAAGCCTTCTGATCAGGTAGGTGTACGCCCGTCCGGCTTCGTGCATCCTGCTTTGCACAACACCTACGCCGCGTGCTTCATCACTCTCTCAGCCGCGAACTGCTCGCCACGCTTCCAGATCGCTAAGGTGATCGCTGCCAACTTCCGCGCGACTGTTAACCGCGCCAACGTGGGGTCGATCCCCTGCGCTAATAAAGCTTCATACTGCTGCACAAACGGCTCACTCGTACACGCGCTCGTTGCCGCCGCTTTGAACACCCCCTTAAGCCGATGGTTGTGGTTCTCGGTTCAACCCGCGGGTTGCTGGTGCGCGCTTACTCTTCTGCACCGCTTGGCCAATCACCCGGTACTCAGCACTCGTCCTCATCACGACCGCTAACCCCAAGTAGGCCCAAAACTGTCGCTTTGTCCTAAACCGGTGAGGTGTATCGACCGTGGCAATGATCTGTGCCACCCGCACCTGACCCAGCTTCGGCACTCCCATCAACAACTTGTAGGCGGCATGACGGCGACTCTCTGTGAGCATCCTCTGGCGTGCCTCGTGTCGTAGCTCTTTGAGACTTGTTAACTGCTGAAACAACGACTCGGCTCGTGCTCTCACCCCGCGCTCAGCTAATTTCTCCAACCACTGGTCACGTCGATCCTGGCGATACACATCATGACCCGTGCAAGCGGTGCCGCGCGCTCTGAAAATAGCTTTGAGCCGATTCATCACCCTGGTCGTGTCACCAACCAAGCACTCATAAGTGCGGACCATCTCCTTGAGGGCGCGTGTTCCACTCTCGCCATGGTAGACTGCCTTGAGCATCCCGGAGCGCAGCAACTGCGCCAACTTCCTGGCATCAATACGATCCCCCTTGTTGCCGACTGCCAGCAACTTATTGTGCCGTGGATTGCAGACCACTACTTCGGCGACATAGGGACGAATCAGATCATAGAGCCACGCGGCTTGGGTGCCTTCTTCAAACGTGACATGCACTTCGCCTCTGAGTCCTTTAATAAAGTCACGCACCGTCTGGGCCTTAGTTTCAATGATCGATTCCATCACCACTTTGCCAAGCGCATTCATCACCGCAATGACGATGCTTGCCTGATGCACATCCATCCCGACATAATACTTCTTCATAGGGCTCTCCTTTAGGTAGAAACTTGAAGTCGTAAAGCAACCTCAAGCTACTACTACTGGGGCGCCCTTTCAATATAGCGTTATGCCGCCCGTTAGGAGATATTGGCGAACAATGATTTATATAAACCTTCATCAATAGGATTGCCCCAAGCCCCTGCCTTTGCCAAGTTTCGGCTATAGCCGCGCTTCTCACCAGAAGCTATAAATCCCATGAGGATATTACCATCGAAGAAAGCCATTGACTCTCCATCTTTAGACCACACCAAACGAAAGCTCGACGCATCTGAAGAAAGCACTACAGCAGAATCCCCAATGTAATCCGAAGGAGCAGGCGGCGCGCTACCGCGAGACATGTAGCTTTCAGCAGGCTCA
>JANOGZ010000739.1:0-7538 GCA_031406255.1 Pyrinomonadaceae bacterium
CGCATCCGTTGATCGTGAGGGCTCGTGGCTGGCAATCCCCGGCGCGGTTGCGAAATCGGCTCCGAGTTACATCCCGAGGTCGAATTCTTGCGGGCCTGGCGCCAGTGGAAGATAAACGCGCGCCGTCGAGAAAGAGTTGAATCTTTGTCAAGAGTAGTCCGGCCGCATTGACGGCAACTTCAGCGAACTTGCCGTTGATTTAAATGGCGCGACACCCGATCGCGCAGCGTGGCGCGCGACGTCATGGTTTGCGGTTGTTCGTCTTCCAGCAAGGGAATCTCCACCTGCGTGGTGGCGGCGGCAACCTCGACGGAGCTCTCTTCTGGCTCCCTCTCTTTTCTTCGCTCCCGGACCTCGGTGATATATGCTTCCACTTCGCGCTGGCTGAGATTCTCTACTTGATTGGCAAACGTGGGAAAGGCCTCTGTGTGGCTGCTGTAATGCCGGTAGCGGCCGCTCAGTTGTAAAAAACGCCAACCCTCGGTCTTCAGACGTTCGACTATCCGTTCGTACTGCCACCACCGCTCGCCGTAACTGAAGACCTGTTCGATGGCGACACTGATACAGACCAGCAAGCTGAGGCCGATCGTGGCGTAACGCATCGCCATTGCGGCCCACGTGGACCACCGCTGATCATCAATCTTCAAACTCACCAGCACGAGAATTATCAGGCTGCCGATCACCGTGATCAGGCGTAGCGCATAGTAACGATTAATAGCACGGGCAACATCGTCTTCCAATCGCAGAACTTGATCGAGCCAGCGCGAGCGCAGATATTGCTTATGCAGCGTCGAGAGGCCCAGATCCTTCGCCTCGATAACCGCGCTCAAATCGTTTTTTAACCATGCGCGGTATGAAGCGCCGTGGTGAGAGATCGGTAGTGACACTGTTCACCCCTTTAAAATATGAAGAGGATGACGGCAGACCGCACGCGCAGGAGGGAGCGCGAAGGACGCGTCCCTATAGACAGCAGCCGCGGCAGACCGGAGCATTCTTAAATATGTAGAGCAGGTTACTTCTATGATAAATCGGGCAGCGAGTCAATGGCCATCCGACTGCAAGACCGGGTCGTGTGAGTTCACGCCGCGGCCTTCGCCCGCGCGGGTCGCCCCGCCGTCATCACAGAAAGCAAATACAGTCCCGGCAGTCGGGCAGTAAGCGGTACAACGTTTTATGTGCAAGCGCATAAGCCTGTGGGGAGCGGAGGATCGGATCATCCTTTCGCGCAGACCACCCGACAAGCTCCCCGAGACGTGGTTTGAACCGAATATACCAGATTTTATTGGCGCAGAAGGCCGGACCGCCAATATCCTCCACGGCTTCCACGTCAACCCGGAGACGGGCCAGTTCGGATTCGCGCTCGATCAACGTTTCCCAGGTCAGAATCATCATGTTTCGCTCGCCGCAACACGATTCGAGCGGCGCCGCGCATCTTTAGCAGTCAGCGCCTGCCAGTCGCGCGCTCGACATAAGCGTTCGCTGAAGTTCATATCCAGCGGCGTGTGCCCGCGGCGAACCTCCGCGCTTTCTCAGTTGTGGGTGGGTTGATTATACCGATTCGCGCCGCAACCGTCTCAACTAACCTCTCCGCGGTGGTTGAGACGGTACCGACCGAATCCGTGCCGCGAAAGAGCAGCGGCGCGCCGGTGCGCTGGCGACGATCGTTCCCCTGAGCATACATCTTCGCGCTACTTTGGGTTACACTTGACACACATCACGCATGGCCGGCGCCGCTCCGGGCGCGACGGGCGCGGTTCCATCAGTCGTTTCTACGAGCAAAGGAAATTCACAGCAGATGACGAAAAGGGAAGGTATGCTGCTATCCGTACCGAATCCTGGGATGCCGGTCGCGCACGCTATTTTGGTGCTCGCGCTGCTCGTGCCTGGTGCGCCCACAGCGCACGGGCAAAACCGTCGTGCCGCGCCGCGCGCCGGCCGTCCGGCTGCCCTCAGACAGAACACGCCGCGCAATTCGGCGATCGCGCGCATCGTCGCTGAAATAGATGCCCGCAACATCGAGCGCACCGTGCGTCAGCTTGTCTCCTTCGGCACGCGCAACACGCTCTCGGCGCAGGATAATCCCGCGCGCGGCATCGGCGCGGCGCGCGATTGGCTCTACGACGAATTTTCAAAGCTCGTAGAACAGTCGGGCGGACGCCTGACCGTCGAGAAACAGGCTTTCGAACAGCCCGTCGCCGCGCGCATCCCGCGCCCGACAATGATCACCAACGTCGTTGCCACCTTACGCGGCACACAGCCCGCCTCGGAAAATCGCATGTATGTGGTCAGCGGGCATTACGATTCGATGTGCACGAGTCCGACGGATGCCGAGTGTGACGCGCCGGGGGCCAATGATGATGCTTCGGGTGTCGCGGCGGTGCTGGAAATGGCGCGCGTGATGTCGAAGCGCCGGTTCGATGCGACGATCGTTTTCATGGCCGTCGCGGGAGAAGAACAGGGGCTGCTCGGCGCGACCTATTATGCCGAACAGGCGAAGCAGAAAAACTGGAATATCGAAGCGATGTTTACCAACGACATCGTCGGCAATACGCGCGGCGGAAACGGCGTCCGCGATCCATTTACGGTGCGCGTCTTTTCCGAAGGCGTGCCGTCGAATGAAACCCCCGAAGAAGCCGGCATCCGCCGCAGCGTCGGGGGCGAAAATGATTCGTCCGCCCGCCAGTTGGCGCGCTTCATCGAAGACGTCGGGGAGCGTTACGCGCACGATATGAACGTGTGGCTCGTCTACCGCCGTGATCGTTACCTGCGCGGCGGCGATCACATTCCGTTCCTCGAACGCGGATTTCCGGCGGTGCGCTTCAGCGAAACGAATGAAGACTACCGCCACCAGCACCAGAACGTGCGCACGGAGAACGGCGTCCGCTATGGCGACCTGCCGGAGTATGTTGATTTTCCGTACATCGCGCGCGTCGCGCGCGTCAACGCCGCCGCCCTCGCGGCGCTCGCGCTCGCTCCGGCCCTGCCAAAGGATGTGCGCATCCTGACGAAGCGTCTGACCAATGATACCGATCTGCAGTGGGCGGCGAATACGGAGCCTGATCTGGCCGGCTATGAAATCCTGTGGCGCGACACGACCTCGCCCGTCTGGACCCATTCGCGCAGCGTCGGAACCGTCACGTCTTTTACGATGCGCGGCATGTCGAAGGATAACTTCTTTTTCGGCGTGCGCGCCGTCGACCGAGAGGGGAATCGGAGCCCCGTCAGCTTTCCGCGCCCGCTACGGTAAAAGTCTGCGTCATAATTCTCTCCTGATGGAGCGCTTCACTGTCTGAGGCTCAGGCAGGGGAGCGCTCCTCTTAAATTTTTCAACTATTCAAGGGTGAAGCGCGTCTAAACCAGCGATGAGACCAGCCGGCGATTGCGTTAAAGCCTTGATCTTACATGCTTTCAGTTGAATAAGGGTGACGGTGAAACGGAGTTGATATGAATGCTTTCAAAATAATCCGTCGCGGTCGTGTATGGCCGCACCGACGCGCGGGACAGCGCGCGACGGCGTTTCTGCTGATGCTGACGCTCGTTTCGAGCGCGTTTATGATCGAGGCGGTGAGCAGCGCGCCGCAAACCCGTGTGGGGCAGAGATCAGACGCGCGACGCTTAAGTGAAGAGCAGCGCATCCTGCATATCCTGAACCGTCTCGGTTTCGGCGCGCGTCCCGGTGATGTCGAGCGCGTGCGTGCGCTCGGAGTGGAGCGTTATATCGAGCAGCAGCTACAGCCGGAGATGATTGAAGATGCGGTGGCCGAGGCGAAGGTCAGAAGGCTGCCGACGCTCTCGATGTCCTCCGCCGAGCTCCTGGCACGATATCCGAATCCCGGCATACTCGTCCGGCGGCTGCAACGCCGCGGCGAACTGCCGGCAGATCTCGCCGCCCTGCGTGAGGATCGTCGGCCGGACGGTTCCGCCGCGCCGCTGCCCGGCGCGGCGCCCGACAGAAGTAGTGCGCCCGTCGAAGACTCCGCCACGGCTGGTGGGGCGATGCCGCCGCCGGGGGAGGCCGAGAAAGACGGCGAGCGGGCGAAATATCGCCGGGCGATACGCGACTACATGGCACAGAACAATCTCGCGCTGCCGCAGCGCATCATTGCCGAATTGCAGGCTTCGCGCATCCTGCGCGCCGTCTACAGCGAACGGCAGCTGCAGGAAGTGATGGTTGATTTCTGGACGAACCATTTCAACGTCTTCGCCGGCAAGGGCGCGGACCGTTGGCTGTTGACCTCCTACGATCGCGACACGATTCGCCCGCACACGCTCGGTAAGTTTCGCAATCTCCTCGGGGCGACCGCGCAGAGCCCGGCGATGCTCTTTTACCTGGACAATTTTCAGAGCGTCAGTCCGAACGCGCGGGGCGTGGGCGATATGAATCGGCAACGACGGCGCGCGCTGCTGGAGATGCGCGGCGCGACCCGTCAACGGATGGACCGCCGTGCTGCTGCTGTCGGCGTGATGTCGCCACCGCAGGGACAGGGAACAGCGCCGCTTCCGCCACAACAACAACAGCAGCGCCCGCGGCGCGGCATTAATGAAAACTATGCGCGCGAATTGATGGAACTACATACGCTCGGCGTGGATGGCGGTTACACACAAAAGGACGTGCAGGAGATCGCGCGCGCCTTCACCGGGTGGACGATCCGCGATCCGCGGGGCATCGTCGCGGGCGAGAGCGCCGCCACCTTCCACTTCAATCCGCGGCTGCACGATGATGGCGAAAAGGTCGTGCTCGGACAAAAAATTCCGGCCGGCGGCGGGATGAAGGATGGCGAGATGGTTCTCGATATCCTCGCGCGGCATCCTTCGACGGCCCGCTTTATCGCGACCAAATTGTGTCGCCGGTTCGTGATCGACAATCCGCCGTCCGCCCTCGTCGAGCGCGTCGCCGCCGCCTTCACCAGAAGCGACGGTGATATGCGCGCGACCTTACGCGCGATTTTTACTGCGCCCGAATTCACCGCGCCGGAGATGTATCGCGCAAAGATCAAGACGCCTTTCGAACTGACGGTCAGCGCCATTCGTGCGCTCGGCGGCGAGACGGACGCGCGCCCCGCGCTTCACCAGTGGGTCGCGAAAATGGGCGAGCCGCTCTACCTCTATCAAGCGCCGACCGGGTATCCGGACACGGCCGAATCGTGGGTCAATACGGGCGCGCTGCTGGAGCGTTTGAATTTCGCGCTCGCCCTTGTCAGTAACCGCATTCCGGGCACGCGCGTTGATCTCGAACGCTTCGTCGGTGAGGCGGCCAACAGCAGCCGGCAGGTCGAGCAGCGGCGCATCGTGGAGCAGTTTTTAAACTCCATTCTACGGGGTGAAGTATCGCCCAGGACGAAAGAGACGCTGCTCCGACAGTTGAGCGCGCAGGATACCGCCCCGATCGCGGCTCCGACGGAAATGGAAGCGGCCGGGGAGCGCGACCGGCCGCATGATAATGGCGAGGCTGGTGCGCGCCGCGGGAAGCGAGCGGTTGAAAGCGCCTCGATCGGCAATCCGGATGTGGCGCGCATCGCGGCTCTGATTCTCGGCTCGCCCGAGTTTCAGCGGCAATAGATCAGGCGGCAAACTTCGGCGCGGTCGGCTTCGGACGTACTTGACGGGCGGGAGAATCGTGAAAGAAGTCTGGCAGCCGGAGCGGCAGTGAAACTGGAGAGGTACAGGATCATGAATAATAGTCGGAGATACTTTCTCAAGCAGGGCGGCATCGCGCTGGCGAGCATCGGTCTCCTGCAAACCGCGCCGTCATTTCTTCAGCGTATTGCGCTGGCGCAGGGACTGACGAAGGGCGCGCCTGGCGGACGCCGTAAGACCCTGATCACGATCTTTCAACGCGGCGCGGTCGACGGTCTCAACATGATCGTCCCCTACGGCGAAAGCGCCTACTACAACCTGCGCCCGACGCTCGCCATCCCGAAACCGGCGGGGCGAAGCGGCGCGGCGGAATCGGCCATCGATCTCGATGGTTTCTTCGGCCTGCATCCGGCGCTCGCGCCGTTCAAGCCGTTGTGGGATGCGAAGCGCCTCGCGATCGTCCATGCGGCCGGCTCGCCCGACAGCACGCGCTCCCATTTCGATGCGCAGGACTACATGGAATCGGCCACGCCCGGCATCAAGTCAACCGCCGACGGCTGGCTTAACCGTTACCTGCAGTCGAGACCCGACGCGCAGTCCTCGCCATTTCGCGCCGTCTCCGTGACGCAGAACCTGCCGCGCACTTTGCAGGGACGCGCGCCGGCGCTGGCGCTCTCGAATCTGGCGGATTTCACGATTCGCGCGGGCGCGCAATCGGCGACGGTGCAGGGTGGATTTGAAGACATCTATGAACAGAGCGTCAATGACGTGCTGCGCGGCACCGGCAAGGAAACTTTTGAAGCGGTCAAGTTCTTAAAGCAGGTGAATCCGGCGCAGTACAGACCCGAGAACGACGCGCGCTATCCGCGCGGTCGCTACGGCGAAGCTCTGTTGCAGATCGCGCAGCTCATCAAAGCCGGCGTCGGCCTCGAGGTAGCCTTTACCGATAGCGGCGGATGGGACACGCATCGGGCGCAGGGCGGCGCGCGCGGGCAACTGGCAAATCTCCTGCAGCAGTTCGGCGCCGGCATCGCCGCGCTCGTCACAGACCTCGGGCCGCAGCGGATGGATGATGTTGTGATCCTGACGATGTCCGAGTTTGGTCGCACCGCGCGCCAGAATGGCACGGGCGGCACCGACCACGGCCATGCCAACGCGATGTTCGTCATCGGCGGCGGCGTGCGCGGCGGACGCGTCTATGGACAGTGGCCCGGACTCGATAATCATCAATTATACGAAGGGCGCGACCTGGCGCTGACAACGGACTTCCGCGATGTCCTCGGTGAAATCGCGCAGAAGCATCTGAGGACGGCGAACCTTCAAACAATCTTTCCGCGTTACACTCCCGGCCCGGCGAAGTTTCGCGGCATTCTCGGATGAGGGTTGAAAGATCGCGTAAGCGAGAAAAAGGCGTTGCTCGCTCGTAGAGCAACGCCTTTGATAGCGGTATGCAGATCAGTGCGACTCGTTTAGAGCCCAGCCTTCAGGCCGCTCTCACAAGCACGCTAAAGCGTTGACTCTCAACGCGGGCCGCCCTCACTCGAGAACCGCGATCAGTTAACTCACACGATCATCGTCGTCGGCCAGGCCCGCGGAACATTCCCGGCGCTACGGTTGAGCCGAAGCGGCCTGATTTTTAAAAGCCTCTTGACAACAATCGGGCCTTGCCCTACTGTAAATTAACCGGCGATGTATTTCGCGGGTGTTAAACGACCTCGCTTGATCGTCCTCACCGAAGGCTCACGCGACAGCAAAGACTTAACGGCATCTAAGGTTACCGCACCTACCGCGCACATCTTGCGGATTAAACCTGCGGGCGCGTCCGAAAGCATCCACCATTCTTTCTGCCCTTCCCGAATCTCTGGTTGAAGCACGGCCACAACTCTGTCTGGCATAACTTACCACAACTAACATCCTATTAATTTAATGGAGGCGCGCATGCTCGCTTCGGATACGATTCT
>JANOGZ010000755.1:0-1714 GCA_031406255.1 Pyrinomonadaceae bacterium
GTCAGGTTCAGCCCGCGGCGATGGTGGCCCCGCCTGTCCTCCACCCCGCGCTGCTGCGTCTTCAGTTAAAGCCTTCGTCAATTATCAACGGCCTCATGCTTACTGGATGTGATAAACGGGCGATGCCCGAACCAAACGGAAGTATAGGCGAATTGAAAATAAATTTCAATTTCAAATTTGGACGAAGCTGACGCCCGCGAACTGGCGCTTAAGGGATTGGCCGTGGATTACTGACGCGTCACGGGGATGATCGCCAGATCGGCGCGTACGGGGCCGAGGGGGGTTGTCGCCGTCAAACGCAGCGGCAAACGTCGCCGATCGGCGCTGACCCACAGGCGCAGTTCCAGCCGGTCGCCCTGCGGATCATCCGTGATAAGCGAGAGTTGCACGGCGGGGATGCTTTGTCCGCCGAGTTCGATGGACTCGCGCCGCAGCGCAGTAATAAAGAGGTTTCGCGGGCGTTTATTGATGAGAAGCGACAGCGCGGTACGCTTCGGCGGCGTGAGGTCAAAGGAACGCAGCGCGTAGAGCACAGAGACGAGATCGTAAGTGCCGACCGGCGTTTCCAGGCGCGTCCCATCATCAATTACGGCAGTGCCGCGATCCTGATCGACGGTGACCACCCAGCTGGCGCGGCGGCGCCCTTCCTGCAAACGCAGTTCGGTACGAAACGGAAGCAGCGTCATCGCATCAACATAAGAGTTGATCTGATCATTGACTGGGTAGAGGCGCTGGCCCGCTCCGGTCGTTTGCATCACGGCGGTGATCAGCAGGCCATCGCGCCCGAAGTATTTAGCGCGCGCGCGGACCTTGTAAGAAGCCGTGCCGACCGGCTGCGGCGGACTACCGAGAAAAAAATTGAAATTCAATTCATCGCCGACGCCGAAAGGCAAGCCACTGAGAGTTGCCGCCGTCGTCGGGTCGTCGAGGGGGCGGCGCGACGTGGGGGTCGGCGTCGGCGTCGGGTTAGGCGACGCGGTGGCGAGTGCTGTGGGCGGCAGGGCGCTTAACACTTCAGCGCTGGCGATCTCTGCGCGAATCTCGCCGGCCGGGTGGCGGGCCGTTATCAACACGGGTACGTGCCGCGCATCGTCGCTAAAGTAGACGCGCACACGGTAAGCATCTGCGCGCCGGTCGCCGGGGACGCGCACTTCGGTGACGATGGCGTTGGACGAGCCGATATTAGATTTGATGAGTTCGCGGCCCGTGACCTTCAATTGCGCGGCATAAAGGGCCATCTCCGTCTGCACGGTAAAACGGTATGTAGAACCTTGCGTGAGGGGCAGGGAGCGCAGGCGATAGAGCGCGGAGATGAAATCATATGTGCCGGAAAAGACGCCTGAAGTGAGTTTGTCGGGAATCGCGGAAGTGCCGGCGGGTTCGTTATAGTCGCGCGCGACGTCCGAGGTGCGCGCGCCTTCGCGAATCACCTGCTGCGTGCGAAAAGGCAGGCCCGTCGCTGTATCGACGTAGGTGATGTAATCATTATTGAGCGAGTAGAGCGCGGCGCTGACAACGCCGGTCGTCTCGACGTGCGCGCGCAACTCATAACCTTCGCGGCCGAAAAACATGCCGCGGCCGGCAACGTTTAGCTCGACATGCGCCGCCGTGGGAAAGTTCGAAAAAGAAACATTGTAGCTGAGCCGTTCGCCAACACGGTACGGGGCTGAAGAGAAGGGGCTGGCGGCGACTTCAACCGGACCCTGCGCTTTAG
>JANOGZ010000848.1:0-4594 GCA_031406255.1 Pyrinomonadaceae bacterium
TACGCCGCCCGATTCCCTGAAGGGCTCACTCAGTTAGGACAGTGGCTCGCCGAAGGCAGACTGAAGTATGCCGAAAATTTCGTCGAGGGGTTTGAAAACACACCGCAGGCTTTTCTGGGACTTTTCGCGGGAGATAATTTAGGCAAGCAGTTGGTTAAGGTGGCTGATCGGGCGCGATCAAAGTAGGCGTAGATCAACGGGGGGGGCAGCACGACCAGCGCGCGCCGGGCCTTACTTCGCACCGGCTGTGGCCGGCCTCCGTCTGCTGGGGCCGAAGACCCCTCTCAGCTCCCTTTTCTTATTCTTCGCCCAGGTCGAGCATGACGGAGTTGATGCAGTAGCGCAGATTTGTCGGGCGGGGGCCATCGTCGAAGACGTGCCCGAGATGAGCGTCGCAACTGGCGCACAGGACTTCGGTGCGGATCATCCCGTGGCTGGTGTCAACCTCGGTGCGCACATTATCCTCGGCGGTCGGAGATGTAAAGCTCGGCCAGCCGCAGCCCGAGTTGAACATCGCGTCGGAACTGAACAACTCGTTTCCGCAAGCCGCACACTTATACGTGCCCTTTTCTTTCGCAATGTGATACTTGCCCGTGAAGGGCCGCTCCGTTCCCTTCTGGCGGGCGACCGCGTACTGCTCCGGCGTAAGCTGTTGACGCCACTCTGCTTCAGTCTTGGTAACTTTCCTTTTCATCGATCGTCCTCTTCCTGATCGTGTCATGATCACGCCGCGCGAGGCGCACTCACTACTAAAGCGACCCGCCAGTATTCTGCAAAGCCTTCAGGCCATCCTGATCGGGCTTGTGGAGCGGACACCGCCCGGATCAGTATCAATCCCGACGCGATCCCAAAAGCTCACGGATGCTCATCCTCGTCGGCTTCGATAGCTGGTGTCTCGCGATTCGTCTGTCTGAGCATCTGAAGCTTTGCGGAGATCTGACTGCTTAACCGCTCTCCGCGAGCCCTCACCGGCTCGCCCGAGTCGAAAATATCTTCGAACCACGACCGCCGCTCATCCCCTTCGGTGGGCCTGGTTTCATCGTGGTGGCCGATCTCCTTCTCATGACCGATAGATTGTTCAAGCAGCGTCTGGAGTTCCTTCTCGTAACGATCCTTGAGGCTCTGCATTTCGTCGGCGATGTTCAGGGCCGCGAGGACGGCGACCTTGGCGATGTCGTGCGTCGCGAGTTGCGATGAGATCACCTGCATTCGTTCGTCCACCAACTGCGCGACGCGCCTGATGTGTTCGCCGCCACTGTTGGAACGGAGGCTGTAAGTCTTGTTGAAGATATTAACTCGAACCGATTCCGGTAGTGCTGTTTCCATACCCTACTTTCATCCTTCGTTGTTATCGCTACGGCCTGCTATCCCAACCTCTTACCAGCGCCAGTGATCGTCATCCACATGAACGACCACCCCCGGGACGCTTTAGGCGCCGGGGCAAGGTCATTATAATCGAAAATATACGCTGAAGCCCTGAAATCCGGCCTTAGCGTATAATTGTGTGTGCCCATCCGGATTGCCGGTTAAATTTTCTGTGAGCACAGGAGAACCGGGCCGATGACAGAGATCACCTGGTCTGAGTTGAAAGACGCGCCGGTGAAGGAGCTATGCGAGGGGATCAGGCGGCGTCCCTTGTGGAAAAGGGTGAGGACGGCAGGCGGGCGCAGGTGCTTGAGATCGATCCGGGCGCTTGCTGGGACGGGCTGGACGTGCACGAGCCGGGAGCGGAAGAGGTCTCCGGCGTCTCCGGCTTCTTCAACGACGGGGTGCGCGATTACCCGGCGGGCACGTTCATCCACAACCCGGCCGGCTCGGCGCACGTCCCGCAGTCCGCGACCGGCTGTACCCTCTTCGTCTTCTATCCTGAAGGTTAAGCGCCGAAGCGCTCATCGCCTTCAGGTATTAACGTCGCTCTGAACGGAGTACATTATGAAGCTAGAACCTTTCCTGCTCGACCAGTGGCTCGAACAGAAGTCCGCCAGGGAATCGCCTATCGAGTTCGATCTCGCTTCCAGCACCGGGCCGCCGTGGACTGTCCGGGAGTTGAGCCAACTGCTTCCGCCTGACGAACAGCAGCGCCTGCTCGATACCCTGCTGGTTTACTCACCGGCGACGGGCGGGGACGAACTGCGTGAGGCCATCGCGGAGATGCAGGGCGTGGCGGCCGAGCATGTCCAGGTCGTCACCGGCGCGGCCGAGGCCCTGCTGATCCTTTTCTTCCTGGCGGCCGAGCCGGGCGCTAACATCATCCTGCCGTTTCCCTGTTTCCCTCCGATGGCGGCGCTCCCGCAATCCTTCGGAATCGAAACGCGGTTCTATCATCTGCGTCGCGAGCAGCACTTCCGCATTGATGTGGATGAAATAAAAAGCCTGATCGACACGGGGACGAAACTACTGCTCGTCAACTCACCACATAATCCGACGGGCGCGACCCTGAGCGATGAAGAACTGCGTGCGCTACATGATTTCGCGTTTGAGCGAGGCATCCAGTTCGTCTGCGATGAAGTTTATCACCCGATCTATCACGAGCGCGCGACCGACTCGGCAGCCGGTCTGCCGCACGCCACGGTCCTGGGCGATCTTTCCAAGGCACTGAGCCTGAGCGGGCTGCGAACGGGCTGGATCGTCGAGCGCGAGCCGCGGCGGATGGCGGAGTACTTGAACGCGCGGCAATACTTCACGATCTCGAACGCACCGCTGACCGAAGCCCTTGCGGCGGCCGCCATCCGGCAGCGCCGGGTCATCTGGGGACGCGCGGCGCAAGTCGCCGGCGCAAATTTGCAGTTGCTCGATCAGTTTTTCGCCGAGTCGGCGGAAGTCCTGAGCTGGGTGCGTCCGCGGGGTGGGATGACAGCCTTCCCCTGGTTCAACTCCGGCGCTGATGCCCGGAGTTGCTGTCGAGACCTGGCCGCGCGCGGCGTGCTCCTGGCGCCGGGCGACTGCTTCAAAATGGCGTCCCACTTTCGCCTGGGCTTCGGCGCTATCGGTAGCGAGCGCCTGGCGGCTGCCCTGGGTGTGTTCGCGGATTATCTGTCGGCGTATCCGGCGCGGGCGGCGGCGAGATGAACGCTACGCAAGTTGACGCGCGGCCGGCAGCGGCGCGCAAGGTCGAGGCTGGCCGGGCCAGGCAAAGCTTATGGATAACCAACTGCTGAAGGAGATGTTTGCCGAACTCTCCACGCCTCTACTCGCTGATGCCTGCGTGCGCCTGCGCCAGCCCTTACGCCTCGCCCCGGCAGGCATCCGTGCGCTGATCGCCGACGCTCATCTCGCCGGTCGGGCGCTGCCCGTCAGACATTACGGGAGCGTTGACGTTTTCCTGGAGGCGATGGAAGGCGCCGCGCCGGGAGACGTGCTCGTCATCGATAATGGCGGGCGGACGGATGAAGGCTGCATCGGTGATCTAACCGCTCTGGAGGCGCGGGCCGCCGGACTATCCGGGATAGTCATCTGGGGCTGTCACCGTGACACGGCGGAGCTCAGGCACATCGGCTTCCCGGTCTTCAGCTACGGTTCATGGCCGTCCGGCCCGCAACGGCTCGACCCGCGCGACCATGACGCGCTCGATGCCGCCCGTTTCGGCGACTTCCGGGTTGGGAGGGACGATGTCGTTTTCGCCGACGACGACGGCTGCCTGTTCGTGCCCCGGGCGGCGGTCGCCGGACTGCTCACGACGGCGCGTGCGATCCGGCAGACGGAGCGTCGCCAGGCGCAGGCGATAAATGATGGCGAGACGCTGCGCGTTCAGCTCAGATTTCGGGAATACCTGGAGCGACGCGCCGACGATCCGGCATATACCTTTCGCCAGCACCTGCGGAGTATGCGCGGGGCGATTGAGGAATAGAAAGACGACCGCCAGGGCAGCATGAGAATTTATTTCCTTTCCTCACTAATCTGAGACGGGAGACTCAGTCAGAAATTCCAACGGCAAGGGCTGAGGACAAATCTTTTTTCGGGACTCGACGGAGTGACGCTCGGCCAAGGTCTACGAGACAAGTGAAGGAAGCGGGAGGTAACTTGCCACACCGGTCGGGAGTTCCGGTGGACGGGCTTTGAGTACCGCTTCGGTGGAGCGTTCGAGCGAGCCAAGAGGACGACCCCATAACAGCCGAGGCGTACGATAATCTTCATTATGTAATACCCGCAGCGCCCGTGACATCGCTCTCTGATGGCGCGCGCATTGCCAGATTACATAATGCCCGATTATCGGATGATCGGTCCTTTTTCACTTCGCTCGTAGGCGTCATCCAAGCACGATAGGCGCGGTATGTTGATGCGCTTTGCCTAAACGACTAATATGGCGCGGTATGTCCTCCGATTTGACCTTCTTAACCAACGAGCCCGGCAAGTCACTGCTTGCTCGATTTCACGCTCTACTCGGCACGCATACTCGGTTCTTCGACTGCCTTGTCGGGTATTTCATGATTAGCGGTTTTTACAAACTCTACCCAGCGCTCGAACATGTCGAAAAGGTGCGCGTTCTTATCGATCTCAAGACCGATCAGAGTACTTACACTTTTCTTCAGCAAGCTAAAGAATAGCAGCAACTTCTCCTAAGCTCCCATGCGGAAGCCAAGAATCAGATTCCAAG
>JANOGZ010000850.1:0-1486 GCA_031406255.1 Pyrinomonadaceae bacterium
GCGCTTTGAGGTGTGGCGGCAGTCTGAATCTCGACTCATAGAGCGGAGGGCAAGAATAGAGCGGGCCAGCGCAGTTCGTTGGTCAAGAGTTGACTTGACAGGCAGCCAAATCCTTCAATAGAGTTAAGCTGTCAATGGCGAAATGGTTTACATCTCTAACTCTGATCGTGGCCCTGGGCGGCAGCGCTCTCGCCGGCTTCCCCCTGCACCCGGAGGAGGAGGTATGCAGCATGCCAGGCTGCTGCGAAACCGCCCGCGGGACAGAGCGTACGCCCGAGGCGATGGCCGCGCAGATGTGCTGCCTGATGAACTGCCCGCAGCCGGGCCCTCTCGCGCCGACTGCCACTCTGCGTATATCACCGGCAATCATTGCGCTGCACCCGGCCGTTATCAACCATCCGGCGACGGTCGTGCCGGATTCTCACTCGCGGTTCCAGACGGCGAATATTCATTCGTCAGACTCTCATCCTGCTTACATCAGACACCTCTCACTCCTGATCTAGAGATTCCAGGGCCGTAGTGTGTCTTGTTACCGCCGTCCGGGGACCCTTCTCCAGAAGGGTGATGGCGGGACGGGTGCGTTTCGGGGCCGTTCTGCGGTAGGTTGTTGATCCTACCTGGGAACGTCAACCCGACCTCACCCGGTCAATAACGGGACCGCTACGGCTGAACTCTTTTTAGCGCGTTTCCCCGGGTGGGCTCGCGGCAAAACTGCCGCCCGTCCGTGTCCGGCTCTATTCATACTTATTTCAGAAGAGGACCAACATGAGAAAAGCTGCGATCGCATTCAGTCTCACTGCGCTGTTGTTAGTTGCCGCCGCGTGCGGATCCCGTGCCGGCACCGAGACCGGCAAAGTCATCAAGAGCGCGCCCGCCGGTAATAACCTGACCGTGGCGCTCTCGAATGAGGACGGGGTGCTCAAACACGGTGAGGAAGAGTTCTTCCTTATTTTCAAAGACGCCTCGGGCAACACGGTCGATGTCGGCGCCGTCGGGCTCACGTTCCATATGCAGGCGATGGGCACGATGCCGGTGATGAACAATCCGACCAGCTTTACGACGACCGGTACTCCCGGCGTGTACCGCGGTAAAACGAACATCGAGCTGGCCGGCGAGTGGCAGGCGCAAATAACCTACGAAGGGCCGAAAGGCGCGGGGAAGACATCGATTCCCGTGGCAGCGCGGTAGTAGTAGAGGTTAGAACGAGGCTCTCTCTCTAGAGAGTGCCCGTGGAGTGACGAGTATGATTCATCGGCTCATCGAGCTTTCGATGCGCAATCGCGCGCTCATCATCGCACTCTTCGGAACGGCGGTGTAGACAGGCGTAGTGATGGTCATCTACCTTGAGGAGGCGGTCGAGCGCAAGAAGCAGGAACTGGGAAGGTTGACGCGCAGCACGCTGATGGAAGCCGTCACGGAAGGGGCGCTCTTGTGTCTCAGACCAAAAGTGATGACGGTCTGAGGCGGTCGTGGCGGGGCTTCTTCC
>JANOGZ010000920.1:0-1932 GCA_031406255.1 Pyrinomonadaceae bacterium
GTCAGGTCTGGGCGCGTACATATAATTTGGAAACGGTGTGCCTGCGCTATTTTAACGTCTTCGGGCCGCGCCAGGATCCCAGCTCACCATATTCGGGTGTCATCTCGCGTTTCATCTCGGCCCTCCTCAGCGGGGCGCAGCCTGTTATTTATGGCGACGGCGAGCAATCGCGTGATTTTACGTATGTGGATAACGTCGTTGAGGCCAACCTTCTGGCCGCTGAAACGACGCGCGGAATAGGGGAAATCATTAACATCGCGAACGGTCAGAGGATCACACTCAACGGACTCTTGAGCGCTCTGCAAGAGATCACCGGACGAACTGACGTGGAGCCTGACTACAGGGAGCCGCGCGTCGGAGATGTCCGCCACAGTCTGGCCGACATTTCGCGCGCACGCGCATTGCTGGGATATGAGCCGCGCGTCGGGTTGAAAGAGGGTTTACAGTTAACGATCGAGTGGTGGAAGCAAAGTCGCTACGCGAAGAGCAGCAGCTAGATGTCGGAGAAAACAAAGCTGACGGCAGCTTTATTGAAACACCGTGCCTCCCGCCCCGCTATTTAGCCTTTAACCATCCGTCTGAGACTCGTCGTAAAGGGCGCGCGCGCAACGCCCTTATCCGTGATGATCGCCGCGATAAATTCATGCGGCGTGACATCGAAGGCGGGATTGTGAACGGCGATGCCTTCCGGCGCGAGGCGCTGGTCGCCAATGTGCGTCACTTCTTTCGCATCACGCTCTTCGATCGGTATTTCCTCGCCCGAGGGAATCGCGAGATCAATTGTTGAGATGGGCGCGGCGACATAGAAGGGAATATCGTGCTCGCGCGCGAGCACCGCGACCATGTATGTGCCGATCTTGTTCGCCGTATCACCGTTAGCGGCGATGCGATCGGCGCCCACGACGACCGCATCGACCTTACCCTGTTTCATGACGTGACCCGCCATGTTATCCGTGATCAGAGTCACGGGAATATTGTCCTTCTCAAGTTCCCACGCCGTCAGGCGTGCGCCTTGCAGAAAGGGCCGCGTCTCATCGGCGATCACGGCGATGCGTTTGCCTGCATCGCGTGCGCCGCGGATGACGCCGAGGGCCGTCCCGTAGTCTCCGGCGGTGGCGAGCGCGCCGGCGTTACAGTGGGTCAAGACGGTCGCCCCATCCGGCAGCAGCTCACCGCCAAAGCGACCCAACTCTCGGTTGGCCTTGATATCATCATCGAGGATCGCCTGGGCTTCGACAATAATCCGTTGCTTGATCTCATCGACACCTGCGCCCGTGGCGCTCGCGCGCCGGAACGCCTCGCGCATGCGTTCAATAGCCCAGAAAAGATTAACGGCCGTCGGGCGCGTCCGGCTCATCACATCGCACATAAAATCAAAATCATATTCAAGATCGGCCACCGAGGTGCCGACCGCCTGCTTTAGTCCGACGGCGATGCCCATCGCGGCCGCCACGCCGATCGCCGGTGCGCCGCGCACGGCCATCTGCTTAATGGCATCCGCCACTTCATCATACGAACGCAGGATGAGATACTTTTCCTCGACGGGAAGCAGACGCTGATCAATCATGCGCACGCCTTCTTCCGTCCATTCCACCGTTTTAATCATTGCCAGGGACATCTCCAGTAGTTTGCTGATTTTGGATGCGGCGCTGCTCCGCTCGCATGCGCCTCCAGACGCTCTGACGCCTGCTCTCCGGTAGGTTACGAAAGTTATCTTACGCGACGCTCGGCCGCGGCGGCAACACACTCAATATTACAGAAGCGGGGCTACCTTGCTCGCGCGTGGTACTCCTGCCGATCTGGCAGCCGCATCTGTCGCGCCGCCGCTCCTGTAATCCGAACAACCGGGAAATCGCGTGTTACGCTCGATCTGTGACAGCCCGATCGAGCGCGGCTTGGGTCATGAGCCCGGCGACCAGAAAGACGATGCCG
>JANOGZ010000926.1:0-3016 GCA_031406255.1 Pyrinomonadaceae bacterium
CAGCAGTTCGGCGTATGACTCATTCAAAAAATCCCCGAGCCGTTCGACATCCGGCATGGCCTGCCTGTCGCCGGTCAGACCGAAATAAATTTTCTGGTCGTAACTGACAATCGCGCAGCCGCAACCGACGGCATAGCCGACCGGCACATACGGATAATAGGCGAGCATTTTTCTGCCCATCGTATAAAGCGGCACTTGCGGCCCCGGCACATTGGTCGAAACCATGTTGAATGCCGGAAACGGCGCGGTTGCCAGGGCGCCGGCCAGCGCCTGCACCGGCGCCGGCAAAATTCCCATGAGGGCCGAAAACAGATTCAATCCTTCCGCCACGCGCCCGCCCTTCAGCGTCCCCGTCTTTTGATTGATATAGCGAAAACGCTCGACCGGATCGCGCAGATCGAGCGGAATCTCGACCGGCAAAAGTGAAACCAGATTGCCGAGCGCGCCGCGCTGCTCATCCTGCCGCAAACTGACCGGCACCATAAATCGCGCGTAGCGATTCTTCGTCGGCTGTCCATGGCTCTCGACATATCTGGAGACCGCGCCGGACAGCACCGTGAGGGCGACATCATTGACCGTTCCGCCGAGTGCGCCGCGAATTGCCCGCACTTCGGCGAAAGAAAACGTGCTCCAGGCCAACCTGCGTTCGCCCGAGCATTGTCGATTGAAAGGCAGCAGTGGCGCCGGCGTGACGAGGCGCGGCAATTCGAAGCCAACTTTTTGCATCGCTTCGCGTGATGGCTGACTGGTCAACGCCTGCGCCAGATTAAGCAGTCCGGTTTGAAATTCCATCCAACGGTTCATCCCCTCCTCAAGACCGCCCAGCAGCGAATCGAAAAATTGCCGCGTCGGATCGAGTTTCGGGGGGCGCGGCGCGGTTGTTTCCGGCTTCGGTGGCAGCGGTTTTATTTCGGGCGAAATGTCGAGAATTATTTTAATGATATCGATACCCGAAATACCGTCCACCATGCAGTGGTGAATACGCGCGATCATCGCCGTCTTCCCGCCTTCCATCCCGTACACCCAGTAGATGTCCCAGAGCGGTTTGTCGCGATCCATCAGCGGCGTGAAAATCTTGCCCGACAATTCGATCAACTCTTTTTCTCCGCCCGGCGCATCGATCTGGAGCTTGAAAATGTGATTACGCACGTCGAAATGCGGGTCAAACTCCCACGTCGGATGTCCTAAATTAAACGGGTCGGGCTTGATTATTTGCTGGTAACGCGGAATCAAATGCATTTTCGCATCCATCATCGCGACGAAGTCTTCAAACGGAACTTCGCCCTCGAAGAGATGCACGCTGCCGATGTGCATCGGGGCTTCCTTCTTCTCGAAGTAGAGAAAGCTCGCGTCGATCGTGGTCAGGCGGCGGTTAAGTTTTTGACTGGACATTTACCTCTCCGATAATTACGCGCCGGGCGTTTCAGTTCGACGCCCAAACATCAACCAGATAACGATTCTGCGCCGTCATCTCAGTGAGCCACCTTTCCGCCTCCGCTGCGCTCGCGCTCGTCTTCTCGCGATAAATGGCAGCAAACGTGCGTCTGACATCGGGCGCCATGCGGCTGGCATCGCCGCACACATAAATTACCGCGCCCTCTTCCAACAGCGGCCATACTTCATCACGCCGGATGTAGATCTCATTTTGGACGTAGCATTTGGGCTGCCCCGCAAGGCGCGAAAAAGATGTCGAGAGCCTGGTGACGCCCCCTTCTTCGAAGCGGCGCAGCTCGTCCTCGTAGATGAAATCCTGTTGCGGATGACGACAGCCGAAGAAAAGAATCGATGCGCCGATCTCCTGCCCCTGCGCCTTTAACGCGGCGCGTTCCTGCGTAAATCCACGGAACGGCGCGATACCCGTTCCGGGTCCGACCATGATTATCGGCGTCGCCGGATCGTCGGGCAACCTGAAAACCGATTTCGTGTCTTTGACGAAAGCGTAAATCACGCTGCCCTCAGTCTGGCGGCGCAGGTAATTCGTGCACACGCCCGCGAACGTTCCCCTTCCGGAACGCGCTTCGCCTTCGACGACGGCCACCGTGATGCTACAGACGCGCTCGCTCGCCAGAGGCGAGGATGAAATCGAGTAATAACGCGGGCGTAGCGGCGACAGCATTTCGAGATAAACTTCGAACGGCAGCGTGCAGGCCGGAAAGTCTTCGAGAAGATCGATCAGCGATTTGCGCCGGTCAAATACTTCTTCT
The DNA here is from genome assembly GCA_031406255.1 of Pyrinomonadaceae bacterium. Lineage (GTDB taxonomy): Bacteria > Acidobacteriota > Blastocatellia > Pyrinomonadales > Pyrinomonadaceae > JANOGZ01. The sequence goes on from JANOGZ010000926.1 coordinate 2,205, forward strand.
CTGTACCGCGCCGCGCTCGTTTCGTCGTCGCCCGTCCACGCCGCGAGTTTGATCTTCTCCGGCGGGCATTCGGTATATTCGACGAGCGTGTTGATCTGCGTTCGCGTGGCGACTTCCTGCAGCTCGACGTAATCGGCGAGCAGGCGGTAGATTGAGATCGTTTCGTCGACGGGCAGAAAAGTTTTGCGGTTGCCGATTTTTCGCAGGCGAATAAAAGCGTCGCGTGCAAAACCGAAGCGTGCGGCGACTCGCCTGACCGTAGTTTCGCCGTTGTGCGGAATCACTCCGAGATGATCGCCCGCCGCGTACGTTACGTCTTCCGGCAATTCGAGCTCGATGTGTCTGGTCGAGCGCGTCGAAGGATTCTCGCCTTCTGTGCGATGCAGCTCGCGGTTGACGGCCACTCTCATCGGTCGCGCCGCGAACGAATCAACAAACGGACTCATCGGCTCGGCGGTGACGATTTCGAGTTTATAGAACGGCTTTTGTTTGCCGTCAATTTCAAATTTGAGGTTCAGCTCCCTGGCGACCAGAGAGCGGAGCGGCTGATACCAGCTTTGAAACTGCCCTTCAAAATCATCGCGGGCGTCGCCTTCGCCGTGCCGGTACAAGCGCTTCGCGCCAAGCTCCGCCAGGCGTTCGTCGATAAAGCGCGGCACGGCCTGAAACGTCGTCGCCCAGTCGCGATGGCCGCAGCCGAAAACCGCATACGTGATGCCGGAGAGCGCATCCATTTTCAGCTCACCCCGTTCCAGCCAGTCGCAGAACTGCGCGGCGTTGTCGGGCGGTTTTCCGTTGTACGAAGCCGACGT
>JANOGZ010000929.1:0-1024 GCA_031406255.1 Pyrinomonadaceae bacterium
ATCGCCGTTGCGCCGCAGTGAAAAATCGGAGAGCCAGCGCCCGCCCGCCGCCAGACACAGCTGCATCGCGATCGAAGCGGTCGTCATCGGCAGGTCAAAGGCGTGCTCGAACCTGATCTCCTGCGCCTGCGTCAGCCCGAAAGCGCCCGTAATATCGGCAAACGGCTCGCCCGCAAATATGATCGTGCCCGGCCGAACGGCGCGCACCGTGCCGCGGAAGCTGGTCTCCTCAAGCGCCCTGGCGAACAGCTGCATCCCGCCGCGATCCCGTTCGAGAAAACGCCGGCGCGGGCGATCAATGCGGTTGTCGCCGAGCGAGCGCACGAGCCGCTCATGGCCGAGACACGGCGCGAACGGCAGTTTGCGCTGCGTGACGTAAAAGGTGGCTTCCATATCACACAGAGCGTTGCCGTGAACGCGCGACGTCTCCTTGTGTGAAGCGTCGCCCATCGTGGCATGGTAACGATCAATGTTTAGGGTACTCATTTTGGGTGCTATACAAGAGGTTCTCAAGGAGGGCAGCCATTGAAGTCAGCGAATTAGAAATCAGCATCCTCCAATGCATAAGCAATGGCTTGCTCTAGCGTCATGGCACGGCCCAGCTCCCACGCTGCTGCAAAAACTTCGTGGCCCAGCCCCTCCCGTACGACAGTCACGTTGCAGTCATGATCATTGCGCTCGGTAGGTGGTATGGGGGTGCCGATAGCTTCGCGCAGGGCCGCGGCTGCTCCAAACAATTGCGCCGCCCGCTCTGACCGTCCCTGCTCACAGGCTACCTTTGCTATGCCTTCCAAGGACTCAGCTACATAATTCTTGCTACCCAGTTCCCGTAAAAGAAGCAGACTCTCTCCAAAAAGTCTGATTGCCCGTGCGTAGTCCCTTCGTTCTAAGGCCATGGCCCCTTGGTTACTAAAAGAGATGGCGATGAGTTGTATGTCCCCCAAATCTTGCAACAGGGCATGGCTTTCTTCATAGAGCGTCGCCGCCCGATCAAGATCATGTTGATCATGCGCCACTAACCCCA
>JANOGZ010000987.1:0-2133 GCA_031406255.1 Pyrinomonadaceae bacterium
TGTCGCCGCCGTAGCATTTGGCGATGACGTTCTTGCCCATGGCTTTCACAGTTTCGCGAGCGATCACCTTGGCTCCGATGGCTGCCTGAATTGGCACTTCGAAGAGCTGGCGTGGAATCAACTCTTTCATTTTCGTCGCCAGCAGGCGGCCCTTTGCCGCCGCGGTGTCGCGATGAAGCACCAGCGATAACGCATCAACGGGCTCACCGGCAACCAGCACATCGAGCTTGACGAGATCGCTTTCCCAGTAGCCGGCAAGGTGGTAATCAAGCGAAGCGTAGCCGCGCGAAGTTGATTTCAGGCGATCGTAAAAGTCGAGCACGATCTCGTTGAGCGGCAATTCATATGTCAGCATCACGCGATTCGAAGTGATGTATTCGAAACCTTTTTGCACGCCACGCTTTTCTTCGAGCAACGCGAGGATGCCGCCGAGGTGCTCTTCGGGCGTGAGAATGACGGCCCGAATCGCCGGCTCTTCAATTTTCACTATCCGACCCGGGTCTGGCATCTTCGCGGGCGAGTCGATCTCCGTAACCTTGCCGTCAGTGGTAGTCACTACGTAACGAACGCCTGGGGCGGTTGTGATCAGATCGAGATTAAACTCGCGCTCCAAACGCTCCTGCACGATCTCCATGTGCAACAGACCGAGGAAGCCGCAGCGAAACCCGAAGCCCAGAGCGGTAGACGACTCCGGCTCGTAAAAGAACGAGGCGTCATTCAGGCGGAGCTTGTCCATCGCCTCGCGCAACTCTTCATACTGGTTTGTATCCACGGGATAGAGTCCCGCGAAAACCATCGGTTTGATTTCCTGGTAACCGGGAAACGGTTCTTTGGTGGGCCGTGCCGCTTCGGTGACCGTGTCGCCGATTTGGATGCTCCGCCGCAAGTGGGTCGTGGAGCGAATCGCCACGCGCAGGACGCCGAAGAGGCTGCCGGTGGTCATCAGCGCGAAGGAGGTGCTGAGGATGCTCGGCAAGATTCGCAACGTGAAGCACCGGGCGATGCTGGCGACGGCGTACGCCGGAGGTTTGCGAGCGGCAGAGGTCGCGCACCTCAAGTTGAGCGACATCGACAGCGAGCGCATGGTGATCCGGGTCGAGCAGGGCAAAGGCATGAAGGATCGGTACGTGCCGCTCTCGGTCGCGCTCCTCTTGCTGCTCAGGGAGTACTGGCGGACCTATCGACCGACGACCTGGCTCTTCCCGGGCGAGACGAACGACCAGCCGATCTGCACGCGGTCGTTCCGCAAAGTCTGCGTCCAAGCGCGCGAAGCGGCCTTCATCCTGCGCAAGGTTTCCCCGCACACGCTGCGGCACTGCTTCGCGACGCACCTGCTCGAGGCGGGCACCAACATCCGCGTGATCCAGGTGCTGCTCGGGCACAAGAGCCTGCAGACGACCGCGCGCTACCTCAACGTGGCCGGCGACGCGGTCGTGAAGACGAAGAGCCCGCTCGACGTCGCCACGCACATGTAACGAGGCGGACGTCGTGCGCCACCGACTGGAGGTGGCCGACGTGGTCCGTGCGCATCGAGCGGATCTGGTCGCCGCTCGGCGCGGACACGTCGCGCCTGCCGAGACGAAGGTGCTCGACGCGGTCGAGCGCTGCCGCACGGCCGCACTCGGTGGCCACGTGTCGCAGTGCGATCGCTGCGGGCACGAGGAAACCTCCTACAACTCGTGCCGGAACAGGCACTGCCCGAAGTGCATGGTGAGCGCACGGGAGAAGTGGCTCGCGGCGCGCGAGGACGACCTGCTCCCGATCCCCTACTTCCACGTGGTGTTCACGATTCCGCACGAGCTCGCGATCGTGGCACAGCAGAACAAGAAGCTCGTCTACGGCCTGCTCTTCGAGTGCGCCTGGGCCACCCTGCGCGAGATCGCCGGCGACAAGAAGCACCTCGGCGCCGAGATCGGAGTCCTCGCCGTGCTGCACACCTGGGGTCAGAGTCTCGAGCATCATCCGCACGTGCACTGCGTCGTGACTGGTGGCGGCATCGCGCCAGACGGTCAGCGATGGGTTCGTTGCAGGGACGGCTTCTTCCTTCCTGTGCGAGTGCTTGGCCGGCTCTTCCGCGGGAAGTTCCTGCATCGCCTGAAGTGCGCCTTCGAGCGCGAGCGGCTCACCCTGCAG
>JANOGZ010000993.1:0-2451 GCA_031406255.1 Pyrinomonadaceae bacterium
CCGCTTTCATGGAGAAGCGCAAACCCATCTGGCGGCACCGGTGAAGCGACCGCCAGGGCCAGCGCTCGCCCGAGGCCCTCGCCGGGTGGTCGAGGTAAACCTGATTGGACGTTCTCTTCGCCGGCGTTTCGGCCGGAAAACACCGCTCGCCGGGTCATGTCCGAGGGGCGGGTTGCGAGCGGTGAGAAAAACTCGCTGCGCGTCTCGTTGACACCACCGCGCCGGCCTCCATATCATCACGAATCCACAATGGGTAGTAAGTCTGTGCAGGATTTATCAGAGGCGATTGACCGCGTTCGCGGGCGGGCACAACAAGCCATCGGCGCCCGGCGCCGCTCGCGGATGGCGCGCGCCGTTTTGCCGTTCGCGCTCGTGTGCCTGGCGGTCGGATGCGATCAGCTTCAAGAAACGATGAGCGTGCGCCCGCGCACGCTGCGTGACGTGCCCGCGGCGCGCCTCGCCTTCCGTTTCGAGGCGGATGTCAGTTCCGAGACATTGCCGCCCGCTGTTAAGAGCGACGCCGGCGCGACGGAAAACCTCGCTTCAATACAGGCCGATTTTGAGGCGCGGCGGAAGGATGAAGCGCTGCTGCGCACCGTCGTCTCGCCCGATGGACTGCGCGCCGTAGCGCTCTATGCTACGGGAGAGACGCTCGAAGGCGAGTTTCGCATGGACCTGTACGGAGCCGACGGGATGTTCGTGCGCAACATTTTGCCGGCGGACCTCTCCGGCGCTTTCCCTTCCAAAGTCGCCTGGTCGCGCGACGGGCAGCAGATTGCTTTTATCGGCGTGAAGAGTCTCGCGGCGCAGGCATCGCCCGCGCCATTCGATGGTTCGGTCACTCCGCCGGAGGCGACCGCCGCGCCCGCTGATCCGGCTGCCTCACCGGCCGATCCCGCGGCGACGGTCGCGCCGCTGATCGCGCCCGTGCCTGCCTTCAGCACGGAGCAGGTCTACCTCTGCGATCGCGACGGCTTCAATCTCAAACCGTTAACGACACGGGACGGGTTGATCTACTTCCATTTCGAGTGGTCTCCGGACGGACAGGCGGTGGCGGCGCTCGCCTGTAAAGAAGATGAATGGAATGCGCGACGACAGGAAGATAAGCTGCCGGCGGGGCGCCCGCGCCTGATCGGGGTCGATGGCCGCGAGCGCCTGCTCGATGACCGTCTGACAGATGCGCTGCCCGTGTGGTCGCCCGATTCGTCAAAGGTCGCTACCGCTTTCGACACCGATGTCGCCATCTATGATGCGGTCGCCGAAACGCCAACCGGGGCGCGAATCTCGCTGAGCGAGCCGTTGCTCGCTGCATCATCCGGGTACGATGCGGAAAAATTATCGGCGGCACGGGCTGCTAGTGGCGCGGGCGACAAGAACCAGGCCGTCGTTTCCTCAGCTGCGCCGCCGAGCAGCAGCCCGCCGCTTTCGTTTAATCCGGTCGTGCGCCTCGAATGGTTCCAGCCCGAGACGCTCTTTGTGCAGACGGGCTTCGTGCGAATTTATAAGGGGGAGCCCGCGCCGATAAGTAATTACATGCGCTGGCATGTGCTCCATCTGAGCGCGCAAGCGGCTTTACTGAGCAACCGAAAAGGGGCGGGTGCTGAAGACACCGAATCGATGACACCTCGCACGGCGCGAGCGGCACTTTAACCCGCGCGAAACTACTTGACGAGAGGAGCGAATTGATATGGTTTACGAAAGCGTCGCGGAAATCTTTGAGGCGATGGACGGAGCCCGCCAGCGGCTGCATGCGCGTGTCGAGGGATTGAGCCGCGAGGAGGAGAATTTTCGTCCATCATCCGGCGCCTGGACTATCGCCGAGATCGTCGAGCACCTTTCGCTGATCGAGCACCAGCTGCTTCAGCTTGCCACCATGATGCTCGCCAAAGTCGAGTCGGCGGGCCTGGTGCGCGCCGGCGGAGACCTGCGCATCGGCCCCGTGTCGCTCGATCAATTCGCGGCGCGTGCCGCGGGCGAAAAGTTTCAGGCGCCGGAGAGCGCGCGGCCACGTGGCGGCGTGGACGTCGCGGATTCACTCGCGAAGATGCTCCGCACGCGCGAAGCATTCCATGATCTACGCCCGCGCCTGGAAGCCGTCGACCTTTCGGGTGCAACGTATCCACATCCGTTTTTCGGTCCGTTCGATCTTTACCACTGGCTCGTGATGATCGGCACGCACGAAGACCGTCACCTGCGGCAGATCGAGTCGGTGATGCAGATGCCGGAATTCCAGGCGCGCAGTGGGGAGCACAGCAAGGAGGCGTAGATACGGCCGACTTGAGTTGTTCTGTTCGTCGCCTGCGCCGGGCCCCTCAATTCGTGCGAGAAAAGAAAGGGGCCACCCGCTTCGAGCGGGTGGCCCCTTTCATTAGTGTCAGCGAGCTTTTCGCTTAGTTGTCCTTCGTCTGCAAGTAGATGGTGTCGTAATAACCACGCATCTTGTATCCCGCC
>JANOGZ010001012.1:0-2364 GCA_031406255.1 Pyrinomonadaceae bacterium
CGGCATCGCCTGCGCCGCGCAGCTTGCCGGCAAGCAGATGTCTTTCAACAATTACGTTGATGCGGACGCGGCCTGGCAGATGGCATGTGATTTTGCAGAGACGGCATGCGCAATCATCAAGCATACGAATCCGGCCGGCGTCGCCCTCGGCGCAACACCCGAAGAAGCGTACCGTCGCGCGCTCGCCACCGACCCGGTCTCTTCTTTCGGCGGCATCGTCGCTTTCAACCGCCCGGTTAATGAGGCGGCGGCGCGCGCCGTCGCCGAGATATTCACCGAGGTCATCATCGCGCCTGATTATGATGAGTCCGCTCTGGAGGCGCTGCGCATGAAAAAGAACCTGCGTATTCTTCGCGCCGCGGCGCCTGTGCGTGAAACCGAGATATTCGCCGACTACGATTACAAGAAGATCTCCGGAGGGATGCTCATCCAAACGCGCGACACACGCCGCCTGGCGCCCGCTGATCTCAAAACAGTTACGAAGCGCGCGCCGACAGATGCGGAAAGGGATTCTCTGCTTTTCGCGTGGACGGTCTGCAAGCATACCAAGTCAAATGCGATCGTCTATGCACGCGCCGGACAGACGATCGGCGTCGGCGCCGGACAGATGTCCAGGGTTGATTCGGTGCGTATCGGCGCGATGCGCGCGCAGTTGCCCGTTCGCGACTCGGTGCTCGCCTCCGACGCGTTCTTTCCTTTTCGCGATGGCATCGACGAGGCCGCGAGCTACGGCATCACAGCCATTATTCAGCCGGGCGGCTCGGTGCGCGATCGGGAGGTGATCGAGGCAGCGGATGAACATGGATTAGCGATGATTTTTACGGGCGTGCGCCACTTCAAGCACTAGCGACGGGCACCCGACAAGCGGCGGGCGCGCTCCATACCGGTGATTAAATGGCGCCCGCCACCTGACGTTTCGCGCCTTCTGCGCGCTTGCCCTCGTGCCGCCTAATCGTCGATACTTGCCCCCATGAATCTTTCGCCCGTCTCCCGGACATCCTGAGATTTATCGCCCGTTACTGAAGGACTAAACTTACATGGTAGATATCGAACCCTCCTCCTCCGACCAAAACGGCACAACGCATATGCGTTGCCGCTACTGTGGCCAACTTAATCAAACGCGAAATGAAAGCGGTCAGGCCAAATGTGGTCGCTGCCGGCTGCTTCTGTCAGAGCAGCCGCACAAAAAATTTGCCGATCTCGATAAACACGAGTATGTGCATCCGGCCGATAGCCGCGCGCTCGCCGCGTTGCGGGCGATTCCCGGCATTGACGTGGCAGTAAAAAAATTGCTGACCGTCACCGGCGAGTCGGCAATTCACGTTATTTTTATGGCCAGCGCCGTCCGCGTCACGCAGCAGCAGTGCCCGGACCTCTATGCCAAGCTACAGATCGCCTGCACGACGCTCGGCGTGGACATGCCCGAGCTCTACGTGCAGCAATCGCCGGTCGTCAACGCTTTTACCGGCGGCGTCGGACGCCCCGTCATCGTGCTCCATTCCTCGCTCCTTGAGCGCTTAACCGACGAGGAAGTCCTGGCCGTCATCGCACACGAAGTGGGTCACATCCACGCCGAGCACGTGTTGTACTTGACGGTCGCACGCCTGCTCGAAGCGTTGGCGAATGTCGCCATCGCCGCCACCCCCGTGGCGACGATCATCGCGCAACTGCTCTCGGGCACGATGCGCGCGGCACTACTGGCATGGGCACGCCGCGCCGAACTATCCTGCGATCGGGCGGCACTGCTGGTCACGCAGGATGCCGACGTGATCGGTCGCACGATGATGAAATTGTGCGGCGGAACATTCGCCTCGAAAGTTGATTATCAACAATTCTTGCAGCAGGCGCGCGACTTTCAAAAAAACTACGATGAGAAAGCGCTCGATCGCTTCTGGGCCGATATCATCTCTTCCGGGTTGACGCATCCCTTCCCGGTGTGGCGCGTGTCTGAAATCCTGAAGTGGGTGGACGACGGCGAATATGGAAGATTGCTGGCCGGTAAGCAGGAGGAGGAGAGTGCGGCGGCATAGTTCAAGCTCACAAGCTTAAAGCATCATCCTTATTGCTCGAAGCTCGGAATTTAAACTTTTGGCTCTGAATCCGGAAGAACATGTTACAAGACAAATTCGGCATCGTGTTCGGCGTGGCCAACAAGCGCTCGATCGCGTGGGCGTCGGCGCAGGCGCTGGCCGCGGCGGGCGCCCGCCTGGCATTCACTTATCAAACAGAGCGATTCAAAGAGGGCGTCGAAGAATTAACTCGCGGTATGACGGATGGCCCGCTCGTTCAGTGCGATGTGGTGAATCCGGAGGAGGTGGCGGAGACCTTCGCACAGGTGCGGGAAAAATTCGGCCGGCTGGATTT
>JANOGZ010001060.1:0-1260 GCA_031406255.1 Pyrinomonadaceae bacterium
TGGGGTGATTAGGAAACTCTATAAGGCCTCTCAAGACATTTCATCCCTTTGTTGTACTGTCTCCGGCGCAGCAAGAAGTAGCTGTGGCGGCAAATCCAAAGGTGGCGCGTATCGTAGTATCGGCGACTTAACCTAAACAACAAAGATTGCTTAAGTACGCAGTTTCTCTCTGCCCAGTCCTCCCGGCATTCCCGCGTCTAGTCTCTTCGCACTGACGCTTTTCGAAAGGAGCCCCCGATGAAAGAAGTTCCCGTGATGAATAAGACAAGGCGCGCGGTAGGCGCGATAATCCTGACGATCGGTGCGGTGTTACTTACGACATCCATCAGTCATGCCCAGACTGTTTTAAGCCGGACGCGAATCGGTGGTTACGCCGAAGACATCACATCCGTCGCCTCCGGTCCTTTAAAAGACAACATCGTGCTCACCGACGGCTACGAAATCTACGCCGTGCCGGTCGCGAGTAAGGAGAAGGGAAAGAATTCCCTCGTTAAGCTGTTCGACATCAAAGGCCTGGGAATTGATGTCAACCCGCGAGGCATTACCCATATCGAATCCGAAGAGCTTTTTGCCGCAAATGATATCGCGCAGAGATCGCTGTTGTACCTCTTCGACGCTCAGGGAGCGTCGCGCGGCACGCGCACCATCCAGTACCTTAATGGCTACATGCCGGAGCATCTGGAGGGAATGGCCTACATCCCGGCGACCTCCCCGGTATTCCCGGACCACCTCCTTCAAGTAGCGCTGGATACGTTGAACGGGCCATCGCGGATCGAGGTGTTGAAGCGTGACGGTCAGGTGATCAAAGAAATCTTTCCCAAATTCCCCGAGGGTAGTGACACCGCCTTTATGGGCGACGTGGCTTTCCTGGCCCCGAACCGGCTGCTCGTCACATTCTATGACACCAGCATCTGGACGATTGATTTCGACGGCAACGTGGTGGCCGGCCCCCGATTTGTACCTGGAGCTAATGGGTTCGAAGGGATCGTCCAATTGACCGACGGTCGCATTGTCGCCGTCGGGTATCCGCAGAGCCTTCTCTTCTTCGACAAAGACCTGAATCGAACGCCCGAAAATGACCGGAACGACATCATCGGTCTGAATCTGAACACTCCCTCGGGGATCGCGTGGAACAGCGACACGAGCCAATTTCTCATCGCGCACAATGTGGCGGGCGGCTTCAACTTCGGGGGCATCGCCGCCGTGCCGGTGTCATTGGATGGCGCGACCCAGGTCGTCAATCTGGTGGCGGGCGGATTC
>JANOGZ010000562.1:0-2778 GCA_031406255.1 Pyrinomonadaceae bacterium
CCGAGCATGATGCCACTACCGAGGGTATAGCCATCGGCGAGCATGATGCCGTCCGCGAGCATGATGCCGTCCGCGAGCATGATGCCGCTGCCGAGCGTGTAGCCGTCCCCGATGGCGACTCCACTACTGAGGATATAGCCATCGGCGAGCATGATGCCGTCGCCCAGCATGATCCCGTCACTGAGCATGATCCCGCTGGCGGCCACCATACCGTCGCTCAGCATGATCCCGCTGCTGAGGACGAAGCCATCACCCAACACGACGCCGTTGACGAGAACCGGGCGCTCATTGAAGAGGACGCCATCCGAGTAGAGCACATGCCCGCTCTGCGCGACCGTTTCGCCGCCGATCGTGACCGATTTGCTCAGTGTGCTGAGGCTGACATTCGGACTGAAAATCTGATCGCCCGCTTTCAGCTTGTCCGCATTCGGCACGACCCCGCGCGCCATTTCGACCGCCGCCGCCACATTGACAAGGCCTGCGCCCTGGCTGACGACATTTTGAACCCTGCTGGGGAACGTCACGCTGGAGAGACTCTGCGCCGTGCGAAGCAGCGCGGCTTTAGTGAGCACCGGGGTGAGAGACTGGTTGGCTTCCAGCATCAGCGCGACCGTTCCGGCTACCACTGGCGCCGAAAACGACGTTCCATAGTATTTGTAGTAAGCGTTTGCCAACGCACCGTCTCCTATCGGCTGCACCACGCGGTCGGGACGCTGCACGGCCGATGTCGGATTGGCTTCCTGCGACATCGCAGCGACGACTCCGCGACCGGGAGCGACGATGTCAGGCTTGGCCAGATGATCAAACTGCGTCGGCCCCTTCGAGGAAAAGCTGGCGAGCGTATCATCCGAACGGCGAACGGTGCCGCGTGAATCAGAAGCGCCGACCGTGATGACGTAGGGGCTGTTGCCCGGGCTGTTGATGGCGCCGTAGACGAGCCGGTAGATGGGATCGCCGTTCGCGTCATGACCGATCACTTCTTCGGTGCGGCCATGGTTGCCCGCGCTGGCGACGACGACGATGCCGGCGAGCACGGCGCGTTCGACCGCCTGACAGAGCGGGTCGGTGCGGAACGACTCGCGAACCGGCGTGCCGAGGCTGAGGTTGATGACGCGGATGTTGAACCGCTTCTGGTTGACGATCGCCCAGTCGATGGCGTCCATCGTCGCGCTCGTGCGTCCCGTCCCGTCAGCGCCGAGCGCTCTGAGGTCAATGAGGCTGGCTTCGGGCGCGATGCCGACGTACCGGCCGGCGTATCCATGCGAAGCGGCGCCGCTACCGGCGGCGACGCCGGCGACGCCCGTGCCGTGTCCCGAGGCGTCCTGGCCATCGGCGAGCATGATGCCGTCACCGAGCACGATCCCGTCACCGAGCACGACGCCGTTGCCCGCCACGCCGGTGCCGCTGCCGGTGAAATCAACGGAAGCGACGACGCGCGATTTGCCATTCCCGGAAAAGTCCGGATGGCTGGCGCTGATGCCGCTATCAATGATCGCGATGCCGACGCCTTTGCCGGTGTAGCCCGGCGTCTCGCCCGGCCCCGCGGCGACCTGCGCTGCGCCCGTCGTCTCGCGCGTGACATCCATCTGCGCTTTGACGGCGCGATCGGGTGAGACGTACAACACGTCTTCACGGGCGGCGAGCGCTGCCAGCTCGCTGGCCGGAACTTCCGCCACGAGCGCGTTCAGCGCCTCATATCCGCGCCGCTTCATGCCGCGTCGGCTGGTGATCGCCGCTTCATGGGTGGCCGTCGGGCGACCCTTGGTCTGAACGATGACGCGCTGGAGCGTCTCGCCGGCGGTTGAAGATTCAAGCTCAGGCGCGAGCTTGCGGCGAGCGCCGCCCTGTTTATCGCTCTGACCGGCGGAGGGAGCAGCCAGTGTGGCCAGCGGAGAGAGAGAGACGAACAACATGCTGGAGAGGGTTAAGCAAGCTATGAAGCGACGCAACATGGTAGTTTCCTTTCAGGCTCTATGTGCCTTATCAGTGAAGTTTCGCAGAGATTATCGACGAGCTTCGGGACAGGCTCGTCAGATACGCGAGCGGCGCGGTGCGTAGCATCGTGGCCGTTTTGTTCGCGTTGTGCGAGCGAGGGTAAACAGAAGAGATCAGAGGGAGCGCAAGAGGAAGCAGGAAGATCAGTAACAAACTTGTGATAATGGTGATGATCTGGCCCGTCATGATGAAGCTCCTTCCGCTGACCGTGTCAGCATTTCCTTTTCAATAACCGAGGCCTCTTTCAAGGGCCCCTGAACTTTATTAACTAGTGAATCTGATACTTTGCTATGACAAGCGTTGTGCCATCGCCCCGCGCCATCTCGGGAACAAGCTCAAATCGAACAAAACAAAGCTCTTTACTCCTCGCGTGGCGCTCTCTGAGAGCGAGGTAAGGTGGAGCCGCCAAAGTGATACTCCGTTCGCACTTTTCTTCTGCGAAGGCCACTTTTTGCGGTTTTCCGGCGTGAAATAGAGAAATCAGGAAAGTGCGAATGGAGTTCGCAGTGCGAAGGAAGTATCAGGTGAAATAGCTTTGCCTAAAAAGGGTCGGATTCTTAAGCAGTTCTTGGGCAGACGGTTGCCTTTTTGGGCAACTAGGGCTACCCTGCAATTCTGCTTGCCGCAAGGAAAGTCAAGGGAATATCCTTGCGGCCATGTCTAAAATCATCAAAGAAGTGCGCGGCAATGCACTTTGGGATTTTATCAAACTACTTCTTTGGATTGCAGGAGTCGCGCTTATGAATACGGGCGCACTCACTGCTCTCCTTCGTTATCTGTCAG
>JANOGZ010001109.1:0-6844 GCA_031406255.1 Pyrinomonadaceae bacterium
CCGTGCCCGCTTTGAGCCGCGTCGAGCCGGCGATTACTTCCGGCCCGACAACCGGCACGATCGCCACCGCCGCGACACGCGTGATCGGAGAATCCGGCGCGCAGGTCACGGCGATCGTGAGCGCGCCGATCTCGCGCGCATGACCCAGCGCGCCGATCGTGTAGGGCGTGCGGCCGGAGGCGGCGAGCCCGACCACGGCATCCCCCCGTGTCACGCCGCGGCCGTCGACGTCGCGTGCGCCTGCGGCGGCATCGTCTTCCGAAGCCTCCACCGCCCGATAACAGGCGTCATAACCGCCCGCGATGATCGCCTGCACGAGTTCCGGCATGACGCCAAACGTGGGCGGACACTCCGCCGCATCGAGCACTCCGAGACGCCCTGAAGTGCCCGTCCCGACGTAAAAAAGATGTCCACCGTTGCGCAACCGCGCGACGATCCCATCAACCGCGCGCGCCACTTCCGGCAGCACGCGCCCGACCGCTTCCGCCACCTGCGCGTCTTCCTCGTTCATCAAACGGACGATTTCGGCCGCAGACAACTGGCCTATCGCAGCCGTGCGCGAATTTTCTCGCTCCGTAATGGGAATATCGTCAGGCTCGTCTACGGAATTCATATATTTCGAGTGTCAGATGTCTTGACGGCCGTCGAGCGGCGAAATCCACTTTAAACCTGAAACCCGAATTTCGTCATCCGTTCAGCCGGCGAGCGCGAGGCGTTGGAGGTGTTGACGCGCCATGCGGGCCGCCGCCTCGGCCGGAGCCAGCAGCGGCGGAGCCAGAAAAGCGCCTGGCGCGACACGCGTCACTTCTTCCAGCAACGGGTCGAGCACGAGAGCGCCGGCGGCAAATACTCCGCCGACAAAGGCGACTTGAAAATGATCGCGCTCCATGTGCAGCCGGCGAATCACTGCCGCCGCCGTGCCACCAAGCTCATACCCGGCAGCCTCGATGATTTCGTGGGCGACCACATCCGCGCTCTTCGCCGCTTCGATCACATGCCGGCCGAAGCCCGCGAGATGGTCATTGGTCATGCTCGGCGCATAGATCGCGGTGGAGAGATCATCCGGCGTCGACACATTGAAGTAAGCGCACGCAGCGTCGGTGAGCGTCGTCGCCCGCCCGCGCCCGTCCGTGGCTCTCGCGACGGCCTGGAGGCCGCGCCGCGCGATCCACAAACCACTTCCCTCGTCACCGGCGACCGGCCCCCAGCCGCCCGCGCACGAATGCTTACCGCGCGCGTTGATTCCGCAGCAGATTGATCCGGTTCCGGCAATCAAAACAATTCCCGGCTCCCCATCGGTCGCCCCAAAGAGCGCGATATCGGCGTCCGTGACTATTTCTATCGAGCCCAGTCCGAGGCCCAGCAGCGCTTCACGCATGCGCTCACGCAGGTCTCGACGCCTGACTCCGGCCAGACCGATCTCGGCAGCAACGATCTCGACGCGCCGCACTCCGCCGGCGGCGCAGGCTCGATCAATTGCCTCACGAATCGCCGCCGCGGCGTTGCTGATTCCGACGCGCAACGGATTCGAAGGCCCGGCGATTCCCTCTCCCAGCGATTTTTGCCCGGCGTCAATGATTACGGCACGCGTCTTCGTGCCGCCGCCATCCACTCCGAGCACGAGTTCCCGTGGACGAATTTGCTGTGAGGTCACGAAATTGGGGGGTTCACGTCTTACTTTCATCGTCAGTACAGGGCGCTTATCAAAGGGGGTTAAGTGCGCCATGCTCCTACATATCTAGAGTGTTATTGTAGGAAGTTTTTGCCTATAATAAAAACTAAAAGATTTTATCTGTGCGATAACTATTATTGATAACGAGGCGAGCCTGAAATGGAGATCCGACAACTACGCGCCTTCCTCGCCATCGCCGAGGCATCGACGTTTACGGCGGGCGCCGTTCGCGTTCATATCACGCAGGCGGCGATCAGCATGCAGATCCGGCAACTGGAACAGGAGGTCGGCCTCCCGCTCTTTATCCGCACGCCACGGCGCGTTGTTTTGACGGAGGCCGGAGAAAAACTGCTCGGGCGGGCGCGTCGCATCCTGCGCGAGCATGATGCGGCCCGCGCGGAGCTGGCCGATCTGGCGGGAGCCGAACGCGGGCGTCTGCGCCTGGGTAGCGCATCGGCCGCGGTCAGCGGCGATCAACTTCCTCAACTATTAAATGAGCTTCGTGAGCATCATCCCCATGTCGAGATTTCTCTCGATTCGGGCACCAGTGATGAACTGGTCAAACAGATTCTCGCCGGAGCGCTTGATCTGGCGTTCGTCTCGCTGCCCGTCGAAGCGCGGGCGATCGAGACCGAACTGCTGATCAGCGATCAACTGGTAGCCATCGCCAGCCCGCGCCACCGATTGGCGCAGCAGCGCGTGGTTAGTGCGTTTACGCTGGCCGGTGAAAAATTGATTCTCGGCGAGCGGGGCGGCAATACCCGCCGGCTGCTAGATCGATTCTTCACCGAGGCGGGCCTTCATCCGACGGTGGCGATGGAATTGAACCGCATGGCGGCGATCAAACGGATGGTCGAACAGGACCTGGGGATCGGCATTATTCCCTTTCGCGCGGCGCGCGCGGAAGTTGCCGAGGGAAGGCTCGTGCAGTGGTGGATCGAAGGAGCGCGGATCAACTGGGAACTCGGCCTCGCACGTTTGAGCGGCGGCTATGACTCACCGATCGCGCAGACTTTCGCACGTCTCTGCCGCCAGCATTTCGGCGCGCTGACAGATGGGACCACTCCGACGACCACCCCCGCCGCAGAAACACCGCCGGTGCGTCCGGCGCCGAAGAGAAAGCCGCGGCGCAGAGAATAAGAGCGCACGCGGATAAGGATATTGGTATAGATCTCAAGAAAAAGATTTGCCGATTTTCGTCCCGAAGGGACGCCGGAAGCTTTCCCGCGCCCCTTCAGAGCGCTCTCGTGGCGTGGCGGTTGTTCCCGCTGGTTTCACTACCGGCTAATTTCCACTGCGCCTCCGGCGCAAAAACAGCAAAACATTTTCTTAAATGCTATATCAAGCCCGGCGGGAGCGATCAGTATTCACGCTTCATGGCGACGAGGCGTTCGATGTCGACGACGACCAGCGCCAGTTCTTCAACCAGCGGCGTCGGTCCGGTGGCGTAAAAAGCATCAACGAGCGAGCGGTAGTACCACAGTGTTCCTTCTTTACCACCTCTGAAGCGCCCCCACAGCGATTCACCCAGCACACGATAATCGGCCAGGATCGTTCGCGCATTATGCAACTTATCGGCGGCGGAAACCAACCGCACCGCCGGCGGCGCCCCGTAGATATGCGCGATGTATTTTTCCTTGCGCTCCCTCCACGGCGGCTTCGGGATAACTTCCGCATCCGTACAGCCATCGACAATATCAACGACGCGGTCGCCGAAGCGCTGGCGGATCGCTTCGCGGGTCGGCGCCCCGCCCTGATCTTCGACCGCATCATGGAGCAGGGCGGCGATCGCCTCATCTTCGTTCGCGCCGTGCTCAAGGGCGATGCTGGCGACCGCTAGTAGATGCGCAACATACGGGACGCCCGTGCCTTTGCGTATTTGATTGGCGTGCAGGCGGGTCGCAAATATCAGCGCCTCCTCGAACCGGGCCGAAAGAATCATTTCAAACCTCCGTCAGACACGCTCTCTTTCGCGCTTAATCTACTCTCTTCCGGCGCACTCTCGGCGGAACGGGCGGACTGTGTCAAGAAACGATAAGTGATGAATCGTCAAATCGCCGTTCCTCTGTTGACTGCTGCTGGCATTACTGGCTGCCCATTATTCCTCGGATTGTTTCCGGTAAATTATCGCTCGCGTTTATTCCCTGGCGATGAGCGAACGGATGATCGAGCCGAGCTGCGCAGTATCTTCGGGTTTGCGCAGACATCCCTGGGCTCCCGCCCGCGCGGCTTCTTCATGGTTGAGCAGGTCGGCGAAGGCAGTATAGAACAGTATCGGCGTGTGGTTATCGTAGCGACGAATTTCGCGGCACAGCTCGAGGCCGTCTTGATCGGGCAGGCCCACATCCAGCAAGATGAGCGCGTAAGCGTTTTCACGCGCCCGGGCGATTCCCTCTTCCGCCGTCTGGACGCAGGTGACGGCGAATCCGTCCTGCCGCAAACTAAACTCCACCAACTCGCGCGTGTCCGACGTGTCTTCCACAAACAGGATTCGTGGCTGGCTTTCGGTCATCTTTTTTCCCTTCGACAATCCTCCACATCCGGGGGACGTCACGTGGAGCGTTTCTTTCTATCAACTCTACTGATAATCCATGTAACGGCGCATCAGTTCGGCCCAGCGCCCCTGTGCTTTTAAGAGGAGCTCAGTCACTTCGCGCACTGCGCCGAATCCTCCCGGAAGCGTTGTGATGTAATCAGCGGACGCGCGCGTCTCATCGGTCGCATCGGCGACGGCGATACCGAAACCGGCGCGGCGCATCAACGGGATATCCGTAACATCATCGCCGATGTACGCCGTTTCCATCTCTTCCACTCCGGCCGCGGCGAGAACTTCCTCGAAATCCCTGATCTTGTCCCATGTTCCCTGCCGCACGTGCGTGATACCCAGATCCGTCGCGCGGCGCGCCACGGCGCTCGACGTACGACCTGAGATGATACCGGACTGGAGTCCCGCGCGATGAAGGAGGACAAGGCCGTGGCCGTCGCGCGTGTGAAACGACTTTTGTTCGTCCGTATCCCCGAGCAGTGTGATACGACCATCTGTCAGCACGCCGTCGCAATCCATCAACAACAGCTTAATGCGCGCCGCGCGGCGTTCGATCTCGACGAACTCTGGCATCGATGTTCAGCGCACCTCGAAGAGCTGGATATCGGCGAGCCGCCAGCCCGCGCCCGTCCGCGCCAGGATCAACAGGGCCGTGCCCGATTGATCGCGGCCGAGCGTTTTGGCGGTGATCGCGACGTCGGCGGCCAGACGGTTAGCACCTATCACCTCGGTGCGCAACACGCGCGTCTGCCATATTTCGGGCTGGCTCCCGACAATGCCTTTCGAGAAATCGGCGAGCTCACCCGGCACGATAACAGCATCGAGTTCCGCTTTGCGTCCGCTTTTGATCGCCTGGTCGAGCTGCGTGATAAAAGCGCGCACCGATTCATCAGGCGCCGGTGGCGCACTACCGGCCGCTTCAGCCTTAATGCGCGCGGCCCGCGCCGCGAGCGACGAGGCATATTCAGCATCGGCCCGCACCGCTTCATCGAAATGCTTGATCGCCTCGGCCGTTTGTCCTTTGCGCTGCAGCGTCTCGCCGAGGCCGACGCCCGCCCGCGCGAGCGTGACCGGCGTCGGCAGCGGCGCATCGAGCGCGGCGCGGAATTCGCGCTCCGCTTCATTCAGCTTGTTTTGGTCGAGCAGCGCCCGCCCGAGCAGCACGCGGGCTTCCTGCAGCTGCGGCGCCCGCGCCAGCGCTTCGCGGGCGAGCGTTTCGGCGCGCGACGGCTGTTGCTGCGCGAGCAGGCGCGTCGCGTCTGCCAGCGCTTCTTCCGCGGAGGGCGCGCGCGGCGCGACATCATTCGCATAATCAAGCTGCGGATAGAGCTTTTCGGGATCAACTTCGACGCGCACAATGCGCGCCGCCGTCTTAAACTGCGCTACGCCAAAATCCCGGGCACGGACGGCCGTCTCCGTCATCAAGCGCTCGCCGCTCTCCGTTATCGCCGCCACAGTTACGGCGGCGTCCGTCGAGCCGATATTACGCAGCGCCACGACCCATTCGCCCCCGCGCTGCTGCGGCAGACCGACGAGCAAATCCGTATCGGTGGCCTGATCGAATCCTCCATCGAGCACATTCTTGACGCCAGCGCCGCCGCGCTCGACGAGCGCCGCGCGCAATGCGGCCAGCGTCAAAGCGCCGCGTTCGCGCCCGGCCTGAAGCTGCGCGCGCAGCACGCCCATGAAAGCCTCGCGCCCCGCGGCACGATCGGCCAGCCGCCACACGAGCGCGCCCTTATTGGCGACTGAAATGTAGTGTGTATCGAGAAACGGTGTGGACTGCGCGGGCGGCGCGTCGCGGCGGGCGATCGTGGCGTAAGCCGCGGCCATCCGCATCCGCTCGGCCTCCCCCGCCTCGCGTCCGAACTGTTTCTCTAAGAAGACCGTGGCCAGGAATCGCGCGAGACCTTCGCGCAGCAAACCGACGCCATCTCCCTCGACGGGAGTCATGCCGCCGATCCATAGACGCGCGACGGCTTCACCGATCAACAGTGCGGTCGCCGAGTCCGTTTTGGTGCGACGAAACACGGCCGCGTCCAGCAGCACCGTCCCCGCCATATCAAACCCGCCGCTGCGCCGCACGGCGACGAGCCGCAGGGGTGTATCGGGCGCCGTGCCAAGCAGACCGGCGTAAAAAGAGCGCGCCGCGCCCATCACGGAAATCAGCGCTTCGGCCCGCTGGCGCTCATCGGCAGCGGCCCCGCTGTAAAGATATGCGCTGATGCCGCGCGCATCTCCCGTACCCTCGACCGCCTCCCACTGGCCGGTCAAAAAAAACGGCTGGGCGTTGAGCGTCTGCTCGTAGGTGCCGGCGTTCGTCACCCGCCCGGTCGAGATCACGGTCTCGCCGCTCGAGCCGTTCACCGTCAGACGGAGCGGAGCGCTGTCGACCCCGCGCGGCGCAAACTGCGTATTGGGTGTCGGGTACCAGTAGGAGAGCGGAAGGAACTGCGAGCCTTCCGGCGAGATGGCCGCCAGCCCGGAGTTTTCTCCGACGGGCAGGCGGTAATCAATCGTGACATTCGTCGTCGCCCCCGGCGCGACCGGAACCGGCATCATGACGGTCACTTGCTGGAGTTTGGTGCGCGGCTCGGGGCGCGGGCGAAACGGCGCGACCGCCTCGC
>JANOGZ010001139.1:0-2591 GCA_031406255.1 Pyrinomonadaceae bacterium
GAATTCGCCAACAGTATCATTTTTGGTGCTTCAGCCGTGGTTCTCACTCAACCAAGCAGCCATTCCCATTAAGCTGCGAGCAGCACCCGTGCCTTCAATATAGATCAAGCTTCGCTCGGCCGTACATCTGTCGCTTGATCAACTTCAGTCTACGAACTTGCCCTTCTACCTGCCCCTGACTCCATTCGTACTCAAGTGCAGCCTTCACAGCTTGTAAGTCATCAGTCAACCCGTCGGACTGCTACTCCATGCCAGGGCAGATCGGCCACTGAGCGCGTCTAGTAATTGTGGACGCGCGTCGAGGGATGGTGACAACGTGGGCACTCAGCTTGTGTCCGCGTGGTCTTTACCACTAATGTCAAAGAGCTGTAGTCGGGAACGACCTTCTCAACTCGAATCGCCTCCGGGTCGGCGAGCAGCGTTGTGATCTTCTTCGGCGAAGTCTACTCCTGATTGCCTTAAAAGCACTAAAATAGCGGAAGACCCCTTAACCTCGAGCGGAGGACTAAGTATGGAGCACATCGACGTGCTAATAGTGGGAGCCGGATTGTCCGGGATTGGTGCGGCGTGCCACCTTCAGCGAAACTGCCCTGGTAAGAGCTTCGCGATTCTAGAGGGACGCAGTGCGATGGGCGGGACCTGGGACCTGTTCCGATACCCGGGCGTCCGGTCTGACTCGGACATGTACACGCTCGGCTATAGCTTCCGTCCCTGGCGGGACGCGAAGGCCATTGCTGACGGGCCTGCCATCCTTAACTACATTCGCGAGACGGCCGCCGAGTACGGTATCGACCGAAAGATCCGCTACGACCACCGGGTGAGGCGCGCTTCCTGGTCCTCCGCCGCTGCTGTGTGGACGGTGGAAGCGGAGACGGGGCCCGAGAAAGGGGTCGTCCGTTTCACGTGCGGCTTCCTGTATCTCTGCACCGGCTACTACGACTACGAGAGCGGATACACCCCCGAGTGGCCCGGAGTCGAGCGGTTCGGCGGTCCGGTAATACATCCGCAGCAGTGGCCTCAAGACCTGGACTACGCGGGCAAGCGGGTGGTGGTGATCGGCAGCGGCGCGACCGCGGTCACCCTCGTGCCGGCGATGGCAGAGCGGGCGGCGCACGTCACCATGCTCCAGCGGTCTCCTACCTACGTCGTCGCCCGGCCGGCCGAGGACAAGATTGCGAACTGGCTTCGCAAGAGGCTGCCCGCCCGCGCCGCCTACGCCCTCACGCGGTGGAAGAACGTGCTGTTGGGGATGTTCTTCTACGGCCTGTCGCGGACGCGGCCAGGGCTCATGAAGCGTTTGATCGCGAAGGGGGTCCGCAACCAACTCGGCGAGGACTACGACCTCAAGCACTTCACGCCGCACTACAACCCCTGGGATCAGCGGTTGTGCCTGGTTCCGGACGCCGACCTCTTCCGGGCGATCCGGGACGGCCGGGCTTCGGTGGTCACCGACCACATCGAGAACTTTACGGAGACGGGCCTCCGTTTGCTGTCCGGCGAGCACCTCGAAGCGGACATCGTCGTCACGGCCACGGGGCTCGTGCTAAAACTGATGAGAGGTCTGCAACTCGTCGTGGACGACGCCCCGGTGGATCTGTCGAAGACGATCGTCTACAAGGGGATGATGTACAGCGACGTTCCGAACCTTGTCTCCGCCCTCGGCTACACGAACGCGTCATGGACGTTGAAATGCGACCTCACGGCCGAGTATGTCTGCAGGCTTTTGAACCACATGGATCGGCACGGCTACGTTCAGTGCACACCGCGTAGAAACGACCCGACCGTCAGGGAGGAGCCTGTGATTGGCTTCACCTCCGGCTACGTGCAGCGAGCGATGCGGAGCCTCCCCCGGCAGGGCTCGCGCAAGCCATGGCGCCTCTATCAGAACTACGCGCTGGACCTGCTGACGTTCAGGCACAGCCCCGTAGAGGACGGCACACTCGAGTTCGAGCGCGCCGAGGGCCGGCCGTGTGCGCTCGTCAATAGCGCGGATCGCTCCTGCATCGATGAGAAATAGAGGTCGTCTGTACGGGCGGGCTCATCTCAACTTACTGAGGGCACGGGTGCTGTATGCAGCTTCGCGGCAAGTGAAGTATCAGTTGGGTGAAGACTGTGCTTGGGGCACCAAAATCGCGGAAGACCCACCACAGAAGGTTCACCCGCACATTTGATACTGCTGGCGAAGTCCGAGAGGTGCCGATAATCGCAAGATTCTTCTGATTACTTCCGCCGCACCCCGCTGCAAATGTCAGGGTCTGCCGACTTCGCCAGCAGTATCAATTTTGATGATGAGGGGTGCTATCGCTCCACACCGGACGCGCACGACGGGGTTGATGTCAGCGAGGTCCGCCCCGGGCATACCACCCCAGACCCATGCACCGGAGGCACATGTCTGTGCCCTTCGCTGGCGGTTGAGCCGCCGTCCAGCCCGCGCCTGCGCAGTTCTCGCACTGGCGCCCCCCCGCAGGAGGCTCGGGGATCAGTCCGCTTAGCTCCGGGTGATCACGCGCCCAATGAACGAGTGCGGCATAGACTCTCAAGGAATCGGTTTCCGGCTCGGTTGGGAGGCTGAACGCTTCATGATCTATGCA
>JANOGZ010001154.1:0-1931 GCA_031406255.1 Pyrinomonadaceae bacterium
AGCTCGACGAGTTCGTCATAGACGATTTTGACGACCTGCTCCGAAGGCTTCAGCTCCTGCCAGACCTGCTGCCCTTCGGCCTTCTCTTTCACCGTGGCGATGAAGTCTTTAGCGACCTTGTAGTTGACGTCGGCCTCAAGCAGCGCGAGGCGAATCTCACGGAGCGCCGCCGCGACATGCTCCGGCGTCAGCACGCCCTCGCCGCGCAGGTTCTTCAGCGTCCGTTTCAGTTTGTCGGATAAAGACTCAAACATAAGCAAATAGACGGGATTACACGGCCAAGCCGAAAACGAAGATGATAATCGCGCGGGGGACAGGTGTCAAGGAAAGGGCCCGGCGCGGGTGCGATTAAAAGTGACGGGTAGAGTCTAACAGTGTCCGGAGCAGTGGACAAAAGAGAGAAGATCAGGTAAACGGCCTCAGATCAGCATCTGCAAAGGAGACTACCATGTCCGAACCTACCCTGACGCCCGAGAGCCACCCTCAACCAGGTCACGAGAGTTTAGAACAGCGACTGCAAAAGCATCCGGAATTGCGTGCTAAGCTCGAAGAGTTATTGAAGATAGTGGAGAATCGAGATGGTCAAATTGAACTGGCCGATCTGGCCGAGCAACGCGTGCTCGACGAACTACGCGGCATTGGACAAGAAGCATTACGCGGATGGGCCACTCATCAGGAGCAGAAAAAGCGGGCAGAGTTGCGCTCACTGAATCCGGCAGCGCAGAAGGAGCGAAAAAAAAGCTCTACTGGTACACCCGATTGGGAGTGATTGAGGTCGAGGAACAACTCTTCAGGCATGGGAGCAGTGGGATGAGCATCCGCCCGTTTTCGCTCTCTGCACAGGTCAAGTGCCGTGGTTACTCGCTGCCCTTAGAGCGTGCGATCGTGGATTTCGGGGCCGATGTGGCGTTTGGACGCATCTCGGAGAAACTAAAGGAACATTATGGGATTGAAGTGCCAGCATCAAGCGCACGCCTGATCACTGAAAAGCATGCGGCAGAAGTTTATCAGGGGCAGTCCATAGAGCGTGCGATGCCAGAGCGCCGCGGCGTCGCCCAACTGATTGCCGAGATGGATGGCAGTATGATTCCAATCGTCGAAAGAGCGCCAGCCGAGGAAAGTGGCGAGACCATTGATTACAGAAAGCAGAAGAAGTTGCGGTGGGAAGAGGCGCGTCTTTGTCTGGCGCATGCTCCTGGCTGCGCGACTCCCGTCTTTGGCGCGACTTTAGGCACGGTTGATGAAGCAGGAGACCAGTTGATCAATAGTGCGATACGAGCTGGGTGTGGCCGAGAAACGAAAATTCATGGGGTGGGAGATGGAGCAGTGTGGATTGTCGAACAGATGGAGAGGAAGTTCGGATCACAAGCGAGCTATTTGATTGATTTCTGTCATCTGTGTGGATATCTATGTGCCGCAGCAGAGAGCTTTGCCGATAAGCAGGAATGGATCACGGAGCAAAAGGAGCGCCTCAAAGAGAATCGCCTCGATGAAATTTTGGCGGAGCTTAAGCCTTACCGGGAAAGTGCGGATGTGGCCGCGGCGGACGCACCCGTGAGGGCCTTTGATCGCTACATCAGCAACCGAGAAGGACAGTTCAATTATCAGGGTGCGATCGAAGCAGATTTGCCGATCGGCTCAGGCGAGATCGAGAGTGCACACCGGTATGTGGTACAGCAAAGATTAAAATTGCCAGGGGCATGGTGGCGGATTGATACGGCTGAAAACATGTTGGGGCTACGTGTCTTGAGAGCGAACGGAGATTGGGAGAACTACTGGCAAGAGAGGCAACAAAAGGCTGCTTGAATTAACCGTCACTTTTAATCGCACCCGGCGAACGCATCTAAATTTGTAGCACTTTGAGCAAATAGTTCTCATCCCAGCCAGCTTTGAGTCTTTTGGTCTTGATTCCACGTTTACAACTCTGCTCT
>JANOGZ010001185.1:0-5456 GCA_031406255.1 Pyrinomonadaceae bacterium
GCGCTTGCCGACGTAAGCATTTAATCCTTCCTTCGCGTCTTCCGACTGAAAGAGTTGATGCAGGAGCTTGACCGCTCGATCCTCGCCGCGCGGATGGATGCAGGCGTCCATGTCATCGTGATTAGCGGCAACGGCGAAAAATTCTTTTCGGCGGGCGCCAATATCAAGATGTTGTCGGAAATGACGCCGACCTTTAAATACTATTTCTGCCTCCACGCCAACGAGACGCTGTCGCGTCTTGAGCAGACCCCGAAACTCGTCATCGCGGCGCTCAACGGTCACACGGTCGGCGGCGGACTGGAGGTCGCGCTCGCGGCCGACATCCGTATCGCGCGCAAGGGCGCGGGCAAGCTGGGGTTGCCGGAAGTCTCTCTCGGCGTTCTTCCCGGCACGGGCGGCACGCAGCGCCTCCTGCGCATCGTCGGAAAATCGAGAGCGATCGAACTGATGACGACCGGTGAATTGTTCGACTTCGAGCAGGCTCTCGAGTACGGAATCATCAATCACCTTTACGAGGCCGAGTCGAGCGAAAAGTTCATGGCGCAGGTACTGGAATACGCGCGCCAGTTCACTCTGCCCAACAAGGCGACGCGCGCCGTCGGCCGCATCAAGCGCAGCGTCCAGGCCGGCGCCGAAATTCCTTTCGAGTACGCGCTCGCGCTCGAACGCGAGCTCCAGCAGCAACTCTTTCAGTCGGAAGACGCGAAGGAAGGATTAAATGCTTACGTAGGCAAGCGCAAAGCACAGTTTACCGGAGAGTGAATGGATTTTAGATGTGCGTTCGGCCGAATAGCCTCTGAAAGAGAACATCTTTTTTCAACCAGCGAGCGCAAAATTTAATACAGATGCCTTACGAAAATATCAAAGCCACCTATGAAGCGGGCATTGCGACCATCATGCTCGACCGCCCGGAAAAGCGCAATGCTTTTGTCGGACATATGAGGCGCGATCTGGCCGAGTTGCTCGAGCAGGCGGCGAGCGATACGGCGGTGCGCGTCGTCGTGATCACGGGCGCGGGAGGCGCCTTTTGCGCGGGAGGCGATGTCGCGTATATGGCGGAGTTGTTGGAGCGTGATGATGCGGATGAATTTGCGCGCCTGCTGGGCGCGGGCCGCCGTGTGGTTATGGCGATCCGGCAGATGAGCAAACCCGTGATCGCTTCCGTGTGCGGCGTGGCGTCGGGTGCCGGCTTCAATCTCGCGCTCGCGTGCGACCTGCGTCTCGCTTCCGAAACCGCCACGTTCAGCCAGTCGTTCGTCCGCATCGGCCTTCACCCGGACTGGGGCGGAACATATTTTCTGCCGCGGATAGTGCCGCCGAACATCGCCTGCGAGATGTTTTTTCTGGGCGATACGATCGACGCCGCCGAAGCTTTGCGGCTCGGGCTGATTAATCATGTCTTCCCCGAAGCGGAACTCGCCGCGAAGACGCGCCGGCTGGCCGAAAGATTGGCGCTGGGGCCGGCCGCGAGCATCGCAGCCGCCAAACACGCGGTGTATATGAGCATCGGCGGCGCCGGTTTAGAGCGCATGCTGCAATACGAGACGGAAGCGCAGCTCGATTGTTTTCAATCAATGGATGCGCGCGAGGGCATCCGCGCATTTATCGAGAAGCGCGCGGCGCGCTTTTGTAGGCGTTCATAGAACGGACGATCAATCGCGAAACTTCCGCTTATGCTGCGGTTTATCGATAAGGCATCGAACAATGGCTCTCGAATTCATCAACCCGGAATCGCTCGGCGCGCCGCGCGGTTACTCAAACGGCGTCCTCTCGCGCCGCGGCGCGACGCTTCTGTTCATCGCCGGACAGATCGCCTGCGATGAGCAGCAGCGGCTGGTCAGCGCGGATTTCGTCGAGCAGTTTGAACGCGCTCTCGCCAATGTCATCACGGTCGTGCGTGCGGCGGGCGGCGCACCCGAACAGATCGCGCGGCTCGTGATTTACGTGACGGATAAGAGCGAATACCACGCGCGCCGGCGCGAAGTGGGCGAGCGCTGGCGCGCTCAGATGGGGCGCCATTATCCGGCGCTGGCGCTCGTCGAGGTCAAAAGCCTGCTCGAAGACGAGGCGCAGGTGGAGATCGAAGGCATCGCGGTGTTAGAGTAGGACGTTAGGAAATTCTACTCTGAACGCCAGAATTTCAGACATGATCGCACCGAAAAGCTTTCTCTACGAAGAGCGCGACGGCGTGGCGACGATCACGCTCAATCGCCCCGAACGCCTCAACGCGCTCACCTTCGAGGTATATCGCGAGCTGACCGACACCTTCGCGGCCCTGCGCGCGGAAGAAGGGGTGCGCGCCGTCATTATCACGGGCGCGGGACGCGCGTTCTGCTCGGGCGGCGACGTGCGCGACATCATCGGCGAGCTACAGCACCGCGATACGCCGGGCCTCCTGGATTTCACGCGGATGACGTGCGAGCTCATCCGCAACATTCGCGCGCTGCCGAAGCCGGTGATCGCGAGCTTGAACGGTACGACGGCCGGCGCGGGCGCATGCATCGCGCTCGCCGCGGACCTGCGCATGGCGAGCGAAGCGGCGCAGATCGCTTTCCTGTTTGTGCGCGTCGGCCTCTCCGGCGCCGATATGGGCGCCGCCTACCTGCTGCCGCGCTTTGTCGGCTTCGCGAAAGCGACCGAACTCCTCTACACGGGCGATTTCGTCTCGGCCGCGGAAGCCGAACACATCGGCCTCTATAACCGAGTGGTTCCGGCAGACCAGCTCGATATCGAGACGCGCGCGCTCGCCGAACGTCTGGCCAGAGGGCCGGCCTTCGCGCTGGCGATGACGAAAGAGATGCTCAACCGCGAATTGAACGTCAGCTTCGACACCGCGCTCGAATGGGAGGCGCACGCGCAGGCCATCTGCTTGCAGCATCCTGATTTCCGCGAAGCTTATGAAGCGTTTATGGAGAAGCGTCCGGCCCGTTTCAAGTGAGCGTCGATTCTGTGGTCCGGGTCCTCTGCGCTCTGGCAGCGGCGGTTAAAATTTTCGATTCACGTCGGTCGCAGGTCAGCGAACGCCAATATGAGTGACCGGTTCATCGAAGAGACTCCCTTCTTTACCGACGGGCACCGCCATCTGGCGACGTACGTCGAGGATTTTGTTGCGCGGCAGATCGAAGGGCCGGTGCGGGAAGCGGGCGCCACAGACGAGCAGTTCCGTGAGACTCTCGCGCTGCTGGCCGATGCCGACCTCCTGCGCTATGCGGTCGCGCAGGCCGGCCAACCGCTCGACGCGCGCGCCCTGTGTCTGATTCGTGAGGCGCTCTCGTATTCCTCATCGCTCGCCGATCTCGCCTTCGTGATGCAGGGACTGGGAACGTACGCGATCAGCCTCGCGGCCCCGGAACATGTGCGCGATTTCTGGCTGGAGCGCGCCGCCACGGGGAGAACCGTGGCGGCCTTTGCCCTCACCGAGCCTGAAGCCGGATCGGATGTCGCGTCGCTTCGCACGACGGCGCGCCGCGAAGGCGATAGTTACGTGATCGACGGGCACAAATGCTTCATCTCGAACGCCGGGATCGCCGATTTCTACACGGTCTTTGCGCGCACGGGGACGCGCGCCGCGGATGGCCGCGCGGAGCTTTCCGCCTTCGTCGTCAGCGCGCGGATGCAGGGTTTCGCGGTGCGTGCGCGCACCGAGTTGATCGCGCCGCATCCGATCGGCGAGGTCGAGTTTAATAATCTGCGCGTTCCCGCCGAAGATCGCGTCGGGGCGGAAGGGGAGGGTTTTCGTCTCGCGATGACGACGCTCGATAGCTTCCGCGCGAGCGTCGGGGCGGCGGCGTGCGGAATGGCGCGGCGCGCGCTGGTGGAAGCTACCAGCTACGCGAAGCGCCGCACGCAGTTCGGCGCGCCTCTCGCTTCACAGCAGTTGATTCAGGCGAAGCTGGCCGACATGGCGACCGAACTCGACGCCGCGCGCCTGCTGGTGTACCGCGCCGCTTATCTGAAAGACACGGGCCGGGCGGTGACGCGCGCGGCGAGCGAAGCGAAGCTTTTCGCCACCGAAGCGGCCGGGCGCATCATCGACGAAGCGGTGCAGATTCATGGCGGCAGCGGTCTCGTGCGCGGGAGCGTCGTCGAACATCTCTACCGTGACGTGCGCGCCCTGCGCATCTATGAAGGCACCTCGGAAATTCAGCGGCTCGTGATCGCTAAAGAACTGCTCAAATAAGTCTCAGAGTCGGGAGTCGGGAGTCAAATTGCTTTAAGACTCTCAGACTCTCGGACTCTCAGACTCTCGGACTCTCGACTAGATTATGAAGATCGTTTGTATCGGCGGCGGGCCGGCGGGGCTGTACTTTGCGCTTCTGATGAAGAAGCTCGACCCGGCCCATGAAATCACGGTGCTGGAGAGAAACGGGCCCGACGATACGTTCGGCTGGGGCGTCGTTTTCTCCGACAAAACCCTGTCTTATCTACAGAGCACGGATGAGGAATCGTACGCGCGGATCACCGAAAGCTTCGAGGCGTGGGACAATGTTGATGTCGTCCACCGCGATCAAAAGATCACGATCCGCGGCAATCGTTTCTCCGGCATCGCTCGGATCAAGCTGCTCCACATCCTTCAGAAACGCTGTCAGGACCTCGGCGTTGACCTGCGTTTCCGCGCGAATGTGACGGACCCCGAACAGTTCAGGGATTATGACCTGATCGTCGGCGCCGACGGCGTCAACAGCGAAGTCAGGGGGCGCTATGCGGATTTTTTCCGGCCCTCTCTGAGCGAGCGCAAGAATAAATATATCTGGTATGGAACGAACCAGTTGTTTCACGGCCTGACGCTTACCTTCCGTGAATCCGCGGCGGGGGTCTTCGCCGCCCACTCTTACAAGTTCGATAAGCGGACGAGCACCTTTATCGTCGAATGCGACGAGCAGACGTGGACGGAAGCGAAATTCGCGGAGATGTCCGAAGAAGCGACGCGCGACTATCTCGCCGGAGTTTTTCATGAGGACCTCGGCGGCCACGCGCTGCTCTCCAACAATTCAAAGTGGATCAATTTTCTTCTGGTGAAAAACAGGCGCTGGAGCCATCGCAACGTCGTGCTGCTCGGCGATGCGCTGCACACCGCGCATTTCTCGATCGGTTCGGGGACGAAGCTCGCGATCGAGGATGCGATCGCGCTCTACCGCTCGTTTCACGCCGGGCGCCGGGTCGCCGAGGCGCTCGCCGAGTTCGAGAAAGCGCGCCGACCCATCATTGAAGAATACCAGCAGGCCGCCTACGAAAGTCTGATCTGGTTTGAAAACGCCAGAGACTATATGCACCTCGACCCGCTGCCCTTCGCTTACAAGCTGATGACGCGAAGCAAAAAGATAGATCACGAGAATCTGAAGAAAAGAGACCCGCAGTTTATCGCCGCCTACGAAGCAACTCTCGACGGTCAGCAGAGAACGTAAAATCGTAAGCGTTCAGCCATCAGCCATCAGCGGTCAGCCGGTCATGTGTGG
>JANOGZ010000571.1:0-1014 GCA_031406255.1 Pyrinomonadaceae bacterium
CCCGACTCATGCCTCTTGCTTCCGGTGAAGACTTAGACTCGGAGGAGATGGAACTAGCAGCAGCGGGCCTCATCCGTTTGCCGACTTCGAGCCTGCCCAGCTCGTTCTGGAAAATGCCCGCGCCGCACGTCTCTTCTGAAGATGCCGTGGCGGCCGTGACCTCCGAGCGCGACGAAGACTGATGCCGACAGCTAAATCTTCCTCCAAAGCCGCACCGAAGATCGAACGCGCATTCTGGGACACGAGTGCAATCGTACCCCTGTGTTGCCACCAGGACGCGTCGCCGGAGGTGCGACGCATAGCACGTAGGATCAAGCGCGTCGTTGCCTGGTGGGGCACAACTGTCGAAGCGCGAAGCGCATTCAGCCGCCTGGTGCGTGAGGGCAAGATGACGGCGCGCGGTTTGAAGCAGGCCGCGGCGCGGCTTGAGGTGCAGCGCATGTCTTGGATCGAGGTGCTACCGAGTGAACGCGTGAGAGAGTTCGCGGAAACACTGCCTGAACAGTATGGACTACGGGCCCTTGACTCCTTTCAACTTGCCGCCGCGCTCGTCTGGTGCAAAGAGCAACCGCGCGGGCGGTGGTTCGTTTGCTGTGATATGCGATTGGCGGAAGCCGTGACAAAAGCAGGCTTCGATTTGCTGCCCTGACTTCTTTTGAGTATCCACACTCAAACCAATCCGCGCCATAAAATCAAAAAAAGCACGAAAATAAGGGAAGGTTCGAAGGGGCGTTACCGAAACATGCTAAGAGCACTGATCGCTTACCCCTCTTTAGAAGAGAATCCGATCACAAAGATAAACTACCCTGGCGCAGTCCTTATTATATAGGGGAGGATGTGCCGACTCTCATGCGCTTTTGATGACGCCATATTAAACTACTTGACGCCATATTAAACTCCTTCAAGTTCACGTAGTCATCCGACATTTTCCCGGCCTAAAATATTCCTATTGCTTTCCCATACGGAATGCGGGATACTCCTATGTGAATCCAATAGGAGGCTCTCTTGATGGGT
>JANOGZ010001228.1:0-1328 GCA_031406255.1 Pyrinomonadaceae bacterium
CGCTCGACCGCAATGGCAATGCCATCTGGTACTGGCGGTCGTTCTCCGACGGTGCCGGTGCGTGGTTGACTATAGGCACGCTCGACCGCGGCGCGACAACGATATCGATCGTCACCAACTTCAACCTGGCCGACGCCTACACGGCGGTCGCGAACCTGGACGACGACGACTACCCGGAGGTCATAGTCGTCAACGACTCCAACGGCTCCGGCAGCGGCGACATGTTGATTTTCGGGCACAACGGACGGATCAAGACCGGCCCGATTCGTCTCTACCAGCAGATTCCTAACCAATTGTCGTTTACTTTAGGGCCGCCGACCGTGGCCGATTTCGACGGGGACGGGCAGCCGGACATCGCCATCCCGGCCCAGAGGAAGCCAAACGCCAACACGCAGGCCGACCCGCACCGGGCGATGATGGCCGTCTACCGCCGCGACGGGAGCCTTATGTGGCGGCGCGATCTCATCACCAGCACCGCGCCTGCTAACGGCATCTACCCGGCATCGGCATTCGACTTCGACGGCGACGGCGCGGCAGAGCTTGTTTATCAGGACACGCAGCGGCTCTACATCCTGAACGGGCGCGATGGGTCATCATTATTTGAGACGGCGGTCAATCGATCCCAGGACGGAGAAGCCGTGCGCTATCCCGTAGTTGCTGATGTTGACAACGATGGCGGCGCCGATATCGTCGTGCCGACCTCCCAGTCTGCTGTCATGAGCGGGCCCGCGCGCAAGGGCGTGCTTGTGCTGAGTGACACCAAAGACAACTGGCTCAACGCGCGCCGCGTCTGGAACCAGTGGATGTACCATGTCACGAACGTCGGCGAAGACGGGCGGATTCCGCCCGTCACCGCTAACAACTGGCAGGGCCTCAACACACAACGCGCGCAATCTTCGATTGACGGCCTCGACCGCTTCGCCGCGCCCGATCTGACCGTCTCGAAGGTGACGACAACCGCGCAGAACTGCCCGGCTAGTCTCGGCATCACCGCGCGCATCGGCAACGGCGGCAGTCTCCACTCTCCGGCGGGCGTCACGGTCAATTTTTACAGTGGAGACCCGGACGCCGGCGGAATGCTTATGGGCACCAGGCAAACAACCCGCGCGCTCTACCCCGGCGACTTTGAAGACGTGACGCTGACAGGAGTCACACCTCCGAGCGGACAAGTTTTCGTCACGGTTAATGATCCGCCGGCGACGAGCCTCAGCCCATCCGCCAACCTCTCACTATTGCCGCACAGTTGGGCACAATCGAGCGGCTTTGTGATTAGGAGCTTCATCCCCCTCAATCAACAAGCGTATTTAGGCATTAACGGCGCCAGCAGC
>JANOGZ010001244.1:0-2165 GCA_031406255.1 Pyrinomonadaceae bacterium
TGGGCTCCAATCGGAACCAGCCCGTCCCTTAACTTCACGGCTGCCTCCCGGCCGCTGAATCACGGCGTTCGGCCTCCCGCCCGCGTCCCCGGCGTCATCAGGATAGTGCTGCTTTAGTTCAATACTTCGGACATTTTTTGAGCGAAAGGGGTTAACAAATTAGGCCAAGAACTGATTGAATGTGAGTGTCTAACTCCACCTTCAACAGTTAATGGCCTATGACAATTGTCAAAGAGATCCTAACGCAAATGCCTGCGGTTGGTAAACCCCAGGCCAAGTTCCTTGAAACTTTATTCGCCACGATTCTCGCGTTGCGTGGGCGCAGCAACTTTCGCAATCTGAGTCGCTATTGTGACTACTCTGAGCGCACTATCGCGCGACAGTTCCGTCACCACTTTGACTGGCCGGACTTTCATCAACAAGTCTTGACCAGAGCGCTCAGCCCGCTGTCGGAAGTGATCTCTGTGCAGGATGCCTCCTTCATTCCCAAGAGTGGCAAGCAGACTTTCGGTCTCGGTCACTTCTTCAACGGGTGCGCCAATCGCGCCGAACGCGGGCTGGAAATTTCCACCCTCGCTGTCGTCGATACAACACGCCGCTGCGCTTTCACCATCGCCTGTGCACAGACGCCACCAGGGGAGAAAGGCGCGAAGGCCGAGCAGGAAGAGACCCGGATTGATTTCTATCGGCTGCAACTGCGTGAGCATCGACATCGCTTGCCGACGGGTGTCAAATATCATTGCGTGGACGGCTACTTTGCCAAGAAGAAATACATTGATGAAGTCGTCTCTCTCTCGCTGCATCCGATCACCAAGCTGCGGTGCGATGCCGATTGCCTGTTTCTGTTCACTGGCCCGCACCAGAAGCGACGCGGGCGCAAGCGAAAGTATGATGGTAAAGTTAACTTTCAGGACTTGAGCCGTTTTGAGTACCTCGGCACGATGAATGACGCCCAACATCTGCATCTTTATACTATGGTCGTCTGGCACGTCACGCTCAAGCGTTGCTTGCGCGTCGTGGTCGTCGTCAACCGGAAAGACCCGGCCAAGCCGCGCTACATCGTGCTGGCCTCGACCGACCTCGAATTGAACGCTCACCAACTGGTGGAACTCTACGCCTCGCGTTTCCAAATCGAGTTTCTCTTCCGCGACAGCAAACAGTTCACCGGGCTTGGTGAGTGTCAGGCGCGCGCCGAGTCAGCACTCTCGTTCCATTTCAACGCCTCGCTGGCGACGCTCAACCTAGTGCGCGCCGAGGAATTGCGCGAGCAGAGTGGGGAGTCACCACAGGTCTTCTCGATGGCAAGCTGGAAGCAACGTAAATTCAATGAACGACTGCTGGATTTATTTATTGAGAAGTTAGCTCTTGAGCCAACTTGGGTGAAAAATCAACCCTGTTATGACGAACTCAGGACTTACGGCGCGATTGCCGCCTGATTTTGTCCGAACCATTGTTAATAAATATTAAATCTGTTTGCGCTGGGCGGGATGATGCTATCCACATGTGGCGGATTTCGTTGGAAGACTCAAATACAAGTTCTTGGAAAAACATTGTTGCGAGTTCAGCATCTAGTGCCCGCAGGGCGGCTTTTGTCATTTTTACTTCCATTGTTGAAATCCGTCATATACGGATATGATCCGTGCGCCCAGTTCAAATCTGTTCATAGCAAGCAAGCGTTGTTCCTTCATCAGGCTGCTGACGCCCCGAAAGACCCCGCGTCTGCCGACAACGCTTGCATCAGCGGGATTAAGCGGATTTCACAGAAGCACTCCGAGGGGAGCCGCGTCGGGGTTTACCGGGGGCGCATTGGCCTTCGAGCGGAAAAAGTTACCTCCTGGGCTCCCGCCCGAGCCGCGTAAGCTATTGCCTGTGATGTAGTTGCCTTGTTTCACCAGACTTCTTGCGGGTGTGTATTGTTTTAAGACAGTCGAACCAGCTAACATCGTCGTCGCCGGCAAGGGACATGAATTCGGTTCATGCGGTAGAGAAAGAGGGCTGTGTTGCGAAAATTATTTCGAGATGCAAGAAGATTGTTAGCGGCTCTCACCTAAGCTGCAACTTGAAACATGCTAGCGACAAACTTCGCCTGTCCTACTGCGTCTCTCTCATCTAACCTTTTGACCCGCACCTTGTGTAACATGTGCATTGACTCAATCCCCTCCAGC
>JANOGZ010001272.1:0-2637 GCA_031406255.1 Pyrinomonadaceae bacterium
CCGGTCGCTTGCGTAACGTTTCTTGCGTGGCCGCATAAGCCGTAGCCACAAGAAGCCCAACCACAGAGCCACAAGACTCGCCAGACCCACTCCCAACCAGATGGCACTTCGCAGCATGGAGGTAGTCTATCAGAAGCCCTCCCTTTCTAGGAAAGAAGACGTGCGGCCGCTTGAAATTTAACCATGCGAAATCCCGCCCCGAGAACCGCTTTCTCTTCGAGCAATAGCTTTGGATACTTGTCTTTACCTTCACCAGACATACGCTGATAGGTCGATGAGGTGAGCGATTTCCCTTGCGAGATACGGGCCATTCAGTGAGACCTTTTTAGTCTGAGCGCAGATTTGACCATTGATACAGATTTGATAATAATTAAGAATATGTAAGAAGTTATTGACATACGCGTCATTTATCTGCTAAAAGACCGGGTTTATGCACATTAACCCGCAGCAAGAAAGCAGTTCCGCTCCGGTACAAGTTATGTCTGACAACGGCACCAGCAATCCTACTGCAGACGATTCGAAGAAGATCAATCTGACCCAAGCGCGCAAGATTTTGGGCGTTAGTCCCAATAAAATGTCGAAACTCGTTACCGACGGGACGCTCCACTACGAACTTGACCCTCTCGACCAGCGCGTCAAATTGGTGCTCCTCAAAGACGTCGAGAGATTGAAGCAGCTTAGTCGCAAATCCTGATTTTTCTTCAAGTTGCGGCCTTTTTTTTGTAAAAGGAGTAAGATTCTGATGCGAGCTGTCATATCGATTGCAAACCAGAAAGGCGGCGTCGGTAAGACTACCACAGCCGTGAACCTCTCTGGATGCCTCGCCGGTCGTGGAGAGCGCGTGCTGCTGATCGATCTAGATGGCCAGGGTAACGCCACGTCCCATCTGGGCGTCGAGATACCCGAATCCGAAGGGGCCACGTCTTACGCCCTGCTCGCCGAAGCCGAACCGGACATCGAGAAACTGGCGGTGCCGGTCGCCGCGAATTTACTCCTTGTTCCGGGTCATATTGCTCTCGCTGAGGTGGATATTAAGCTTTTCTCCCAGATTAATCGCGATACGCGCCTCTTACGAGCGCTCCAGCCGTTTGCCGACGACGTTGACTTCGTGATCATCGATTGCCCGCCGTCGCTCGGGATGGCGACCGTAAATGCCCTGAGCGCTTCGACCGACGTCGTTATCTGCGTGCAAACAAACGTCTTCGCCTACGAAGCGGTCCGCCGTCTGCTGGCGATCATCAAAGTCGTGAAGAAGGAACTGGCCCCCGACCTGGCCATTCACGCCCTGGCGACGCTGCATCGCTCCACCGTGAATTTAAATAAAACGGTGCTGGAAAAGATCACGCAGAACTTCCCCAATCAGACGCTCCAGACGACCATCTGCCAGACGGCCGCGCTGACGGAAGCGGCCGCCGCGGGTCAAACCATTATTGATTATGCCAACGGCAGCCGCGGTCACCAGGATTATGAAAAACTGACGGACGAACTGGTTCGCATCATCGGTGCCAGACCCAAGAAAGCTGGCCAGGTAACAGTTCGCCATGATGTGGATGAATTAGAAACTTCTTCATCGGCAGTTAATTAGCGGCAGCGGGGAGCGACAGGGATGATGCCTGAACAGAAAGGCCGGAGCGGCAAAAAGCCCAAATACCAGATTCCAGACATCGGCGGCGCCGATCTGACGGCCCAAGATATCTCTACCGAGAGAGTATTGAACTTCCTGATTAAGGGCGAAACCGTGTCTCCTGAAGCAGGTGCGGATCCCAACACGGAAGCCGTAAATATCAGAGCCAGCGACGCTATAGTGCCCGCTACATCTTCCCAAACCGCTGAAGATAAAGCTGCTGGCGGTTCCCTCCCGGCCTCGGAATCTTCTTCTAAAAAGAGTCTCGCGCATCTTTTTGAACGGGCCAGCAGCGGAAGCAGTATTGCTAAGGATTTACCCCTTCACCTCCCCGCAGGTGAGCTGGCCGGAACTTCTTCGGAATCCCCCGCGCGCTCGGAAGCTGTTCAAATCAATAAGGATCCTGGTCAGCAAGAAAGCAACTCATACTCCCTTCCCGACCACGTCTCCGGTCCTCTTTCCGGTCGTTCCAAGGATTCTTCCCGTAGCACTATTACTTCGGCCGGCATCATTTCAGAACCGCCGGTTGGTGAGGATAACTCCCCGACCCCCGTTCTAATCACTGAAACCGTCCCGGAGCTCGCTCATTACATTGAGCTCTGGAAGAACTTCTATCGCCTGAAGTCGGGTGAGGTCGACGCCCTCACCGTGATGTATCATCTTTCCTACGGACAGGGCCGTACCGAGTGCCATGTTAAAATGCGCAACCTGGCTGAAATGAGCAACTTGACCTACCGCTACTGTCAGAAGGTCGTGCGTAGTTTGGAACAATTAGGCTGGATTACCAAACTTAAAGAATATGATCCTATGGATCAGCTGGGCGTTCTCTACCGAGTCAATCTTAAACCTCTAGATATCCTTTAAAGACTCTTCCTTAATTTCAGTTCGCACTCTAACTATTTGTCTATCTTTAACTTCTAAACTTTTCCGAAGTCGGGACAGGGGTGTCCTGATTAGGACACCCCTGTCCTTGATAAGACACCCCTGTCCTATTGAGAGCACCCTGT
Organism: Pyrinomonadaceae bacterium; assembly: GCA_031406255.1. GTDB lineage: Bacteria > Acidobacteriota > Blastocatellia > Pyrinomonadales > Pyrinomonadaceae > JANOGZ01. Next base: position 2,632 of record JANOGZ010001272.1, read on the forward strand.
CCCAAG
>JANOGZ010000580.1:0-1411 GCA_031406255.1 Pyrinomonadaceae bacterium
GCTCCGTCAGGAGCGGGATATGTCGCTCCTGACGGAGCTGGTTCCTGATAGCTAACGTGAACTATCAACACCCTCGCTCCGACGGAGCGCAGATTTTCCAAACAGCTTCCAAGATATTACAAGATTCGCGCACGTTAAGCCGTCGGCCGGTATCTCAAAGCAAATCCTTGAAAGAGAGCTGGGAAGCTTCGTCCTGCGCTTCCGTTGCGGCGCTGTGCCGCGCGCGTTTCCGTCGCGCCGTGCTGCTACCATCGAGCGCTTCGCACACGGCCTGTAGATTAAAGCGTATAATGCGCGGCGCGATCCGGATGGACGGGATGCGCCCCTGCTGTGCGAGGCGGCGCACGGTTGAGTCGCTCACCTGCAAGATGGCGGCGAGCTGGCGCGCAGTAAGGAATTCATCGCGCGTCACAGGCGTTGGAGGTGACGCATCCATTGACAGAAGAAAGCCGCGATAGGAACTACTTTGTGGCTGGTTGCAGCGAAAGCGCGACGCGATAAATGGCCGCACCTTCCACTTCAACATCCCGCGACGCCGCCTCCATGCCGTCGGCTTTGGCCGTGATGCGATAGCGGGCGGTGTCGGGCGTCAACCGAAACGAGAAAGACCCGACTTCGTTAGTGATCCGGCCATCCAGTTTTTTCACTGTCCCATCGGCCGCAATCAGCGCAATTTCAACACGCGCTCCGGGAATGCTGCGTCCATCCACATTAAAGACGCTGCCGCGCACAAAAGCGATCGAGCCTTCGTCCACCGGCAGGTACAGACGATCATTTAACGTGCGAACCTTTCCGGCGCGCACTTCAACTTTTTCGATTGTGCCGACGCTCAGTCCCGGCTTGCGAAACGTGAGTGTATAAAGGCCCGGCGCAAGTCCCGCGATCGCGAATTCGCCTTTGCGATCCGTCACCACGCTTTTCACTTCCCGCCCGTCCTGCCGTGCGATAACTGTTACGCCGGAAGCCGTCGCCCCACTCTCAACGCGCACTTTTCCCTTGATGCTTCCCGTGCTGCGCTCCTGCCCGACGGCGATATTCGCTAAAAAGATCACCGCCAACAATATCTTTACTGTCGTGTGCAAAGCCTTATCACCTTTTTCAGAGATTAATTCTTCGGACGCCGGCGTTTTCGGTCGTAACGGCGCTCATTATATCATGCGATATCACGCGCCGGGAGCGGGCGGCGGTATCCGCGAGAGGGCTCCCCGCGCGCGCCCCGAGGTGTTGCCTGCCCTTCGCCGGGCGCGGTTCGTTTTACGAATCCGGGTTGGGAGACCCAGACTCACCGTAGAAAAGGACCTTTTAGCGAATAGCCCGAGCGCCAAACGAAAAACGGTATTTATTCAGCCCGGCGACGGATTTCGTAGCTATTCTCCCGACTCCCAGCGGCCGGGCGCTGGCCTTTCAGATG
>JANOGZ010001310.1:0-11533 GCA_031406255.1 Pyrinomonadaceae bacterium
GGTTCGCCCGGGCGAACCTGGAACCTTATCACGCGCATGAGGCGTTCGTGCTCAGAACCTAGTCGGCTTTTTTTCGGATGAAGGTCGGCACATCCAGATCTTCAGCGCGCTTCTGCCCGCCGACGGAGCGCGGCGGTTGATCCTCGCCCGCGCGCTGTGACGCATAACGCGACTGGGGCGCGGCGGCGGCGACCGGACTCTGACTGGGCGTCGCCGTCACCTCAGCTATTTCCTTATCAAAACCCGTGGCGATGACCGTGATCTTCATCTCATCGTGCATCGATTCATCAATCACCGCGCCGAAGATGATATTGGCGTCATCATCGGCCGCCTCGCGAATGATCGAAGACGCTTCGTTGACCTCATAAAGAGTCAGATCGTTTCCGCCGGTGATATTGATCAGCACGCCCTTCGCGCCTTCGATCGTCGCTTCCTCTAAAAGCGGCGACGAGATGGCCTGCTGCGTGGCTTCCAGCGCACGGTTCGCACCGCTCGCCCTTCCGGCCCCCATCAGCGCGAGGCCCATTCCGGCCATGATCGCTTTCACGTCGGCGAAGTCCAGATTGATGAGTCCGGGCACGGTGATCAGGTCGCTGATGCCCTGCACGGCTTGCCGCAGCACATCGTCCGCCAGTTTAAAAGCATCCTGGAGCGACACATGGCGCTCGACCGTATGGAGCAATCGTTCATTCGGGATCGTAATCACCGTATCGACGCACTCGCGCAACTCCCGGAGTCCCTGTTCGGACTGCATCATTCTGCGCCGCCCCTCGAAGTGGAAGGGCTTGGTGACGACGGCGACCGTCAGCGCATTCAGCTCCGTCGCCAGCGAGGCGATGATCGGAGCCGCGCCCGTCCCCGTGCCACCACCGAGACCCGTTGTCACAAAGACCATATCCGCGCCTTCGAGGGCTTCGATGATCTTCTCGGTATCCTCCAGCGCGGCGTTGCGGCCCACATCCGGGTCGGAGCCGGCACCGAGGCCTTTCGTCAATTTGCCCCCGAGTTGAATCTTGATCGGCGCGCGCGAGCGTTTCAGTGCCTGCAAATCCGTATTCGCAACGAGAAACTCGATACCATCGAGACCGGCCTCGATCATGCGATTGACGGCATTACTTCCCCCACCGCCGATGCCAATGACTTTAATGCGCGCTCCCGCGATCGGCGGATCATCGTCTATAAAAATATTAATGCCGCTGCCCGGTTGACGGCCTTCCGGTGTCATAATAAGAAATCCTCTCTCGCTCGAAGTCTCCCCGCTCCGATAGCGCTTATGCGGTTATCTTGGGCTGAGCGCGCCGACGGTACCCATATATTGCGGACTACATCTTGTGCCGGTTGGCGCGGCAGCATACAACAACTTGTCAGAAAATACTACTAAAACGATTCCGAAATTTGGAAACGAGCGCCGTTAAGCCGCCTGTTGTCCCGCGTCGCCCGGCGGCGCGCGCTTCTGTGTTCTGCGTGCGCTGCGCCATCAGGCACAACCCGGAGGCCGCCGCCCACGCCGGACTTTGAATATCTTCGATCAGGCCGCCGAAACGATCTCTCTCCGGATAACCGAGACGCACGGGAGCGTCGAAAACCTGTTCGGCGATCTCGACCATCCCGCCCAGCAGCGCTCCGCCGCCGGTCAGCACCACGCCGCTCGAGAGCTGGCGCTCCCAGCCGGAGTCGCGGATCTCATCCGCCACGTGCATCAACACTTCTTCGGCGCGTGGCTGAAGGATGTCGCACAGGATTTGTCGCGACAACTGCCGCGGGGCGCGGCCCCCCACCGAAGGCACTTCGACCAGTTCGCCGCGCTCGATCTCGCTCAGGCTCGCGCTCGAAGCGCAGCCGGTCATCCGTTTGATCTTCTCCGCCTCGGGAATCGGCGTGCGCAGCCCGAAGGCGATGTCATTCGTAAAATGCGACCCGCCGAGCGCAAACACGGCCGTATGCTGCACCGCGCCGCGCTGATAAATGATCAGTCCGGTGGTCTCCGCGCCGATATCGACCAGCGCCGCACCGAATTCCTTATCTTCATCCGTGAGAGATGCCTCGGCGGCGGCCAACTGTTCGAGCACCATGTCGGCGACGACGAGTCCGGCGCGATTAACGGCATTGATGGCGTTCTGCCGCGCCGTCACCGGGCTCGTCACGATATGGACTTTGACGGCGAGCCGGGCTCCGATCATCCCGACCGGATCGTTGATCCCATCCTGATCATCAACGATGAATTCCTGCGGTAGGCGATCCACGATTTCGCGGCCCGCCGGGAGCTGAATCGCGCACGCCGAATCAATCGCGCGGCGCACATCGTCGGCCATGATCTCGCGGTCGCGTCCCGAGACGGCGACGATCGCCTGCCCGTTGAAGCCCATGATGTGCGAGCCCGCCAGGTTAATCGTGACCTCCTCCGCCTCCAGGCCGCTCATTCTCTCGGCGTCCTCCACCGCACGCTTGATCGCTTCGACGGCCGCATCCGGGTTGACGATCACGCCCTTACGTAAGCCGCGGGCTTCCGCTTCTCCGATGCCGACGATGTCTACCAGTCCGGCGTCGCCCGACTCGCCGACGATACACGTCACCCGGCTCGTTCCGATGTCCAAGCCGACTGTATGCGACGCGCGTTTAGCCATGCATCCTTATCCTCCGAAGCAGAACTCTTTTTCATCCGACCCGGCGTGGCCGCGTCTGCTGCGCCGGGGCGATGTCCGAGGCGCGGGCGTCGCGAGAAGGCTTGCGACGATTTTGCTTCTCTCCATTCTTTCGCCCGGCACCACTGCGCGCTCCCTGCGCTTCTTCGCGCTGACGCCGCGCGGGTTCATTTCTTTCCCCTTCGCGCGGCGCCGCGTCGCTTTCACCCTTCACGGCGACGGAGCCCCGATCGCTCTCCTGACCGGCCCTTTCGCCCGCGGACTGCGCGCCTGAGCTGAACCCGACGATGACACGCTTGTCCTGCGTCGCATCAAGCCGCGTGACGAGGCCGCGCGGCGACCGCTTAACGTCGTCCAGCACTTTCAGGGCCCGGCTGAGGCGCTTGCCGAACTCATCCTTTCCGAGCCGCACTTCAATCTGCGAATCATCGTTTGCCAATTGCGCTCGCACATCGCGCAGATCATCCAGATTGACTTCGCTGACGCGTCCGGCCAGTCCATCTTTCTCCCACTCGCGCGCCATCTCCAGGTATTTCTCGATCCGCTGACGATTCTCGGCGCGCGCCGCATTCGTGTTTGATTCATCCAGGCCGCGGATGAAAAATGCGGGCATCTGATCGGCGGGCGAGACGGTGTTAAGCACAACGGCGTCTTCATCCACCCAGACAAAGCGTCCGGCGGAGGTGCGCGCGACGGCGCGCGGCGTCCGCTCTGTGATACGGACGCGTATTCCGGATGGCAGCACGCGCGAGACGATGGCCGTCCGCACCCACGGCTGGCGCTCGAGCTCGGCGCTGATCCGGGATAAATCCGCCCGCCACACGCCCGTCGGGACGACCGCGCGCCGCACCAGCGCTCTGATCTCATCCTCAGAAGCGCGCGAATCGCCGCCGACATCGATCAACTGCGCCTGGAAGAACGAAGCCGACACGACCGCCCGATAGCAGGTGAACATCGCCAGGCCGACGCCTATTGCGAGCAGGATTTTCGCGGCGAGAGGAACGTAGCCGAGCGCTTTGCTCAGCGTCAGGCCGCCGGCGGAGCTGCCACTACTACTGCCGCCGGCAGCGCTTCCCTTACGGCGCGCCGGACGCTGCGCCGGCGCGCCCGAGCGTCCTTTGTCCGCTGCGCTGCGACCGGCACGTGGTGTGACAACCTGCTCTCTCAACGTTTCTTTTCCTCTTTTACTTCTCCGCCTCTCCCGCCCCGGCGCGGCGCGCGCGGCGCCGCTGCTGTTGTCGCGCCGGCCTCCTTCTCGACCTCCGGCGCGATATCCGTTGCGTCGTCCGGGAGAGCCCCGGCGTCGGGGCCGTCGGTCTTGAGCGACGGCACATCGGCGCCCCACAATTCCACTTCGTATTCGAGCTCGATCCCATGCTCGCGCTTGATTCGTTCCCTGATCTCTTCGGCGAGGGCGAGCGCGTCGGCGGCACGCGCATTCTCGCCCTCGGTCACAATGAAGTTGGCATGGACGGGCGACACCACGGCGCCGCCGCGCTGCGCGCCCTTCATCCCCATCTCATCGATCATTTTGCCGGTGCTCACCGCGCCGCCCGGAGGATTTTTGAAAAAGCATCCGGCCGAGCGCGCGCCGTGCGGCTGCGACTGCATCCGTTTCTGTTTGGCCTCTTCCATGCGCGCCCTGATCTTTTCCGGATCATCACGTTGCAGGACGAGCGTCGCGCCGAGCAAGAGCTCGCCTTCACGAAAAGATGTATGACGATAGTCCCACGTGACGTCTGCTCCCGCGACCTCGACGACCTGCCCGCCGCGCGCGATTCTCACCGTCTCGACGACCGTGCCGATTTCGTGTTCATATGCGCCCGCGTTCATCCACAACGCGCCGCCGACCGTGCCCGGGATGCCTCCCAGACCCTCGATTCCCGCCAGTCCGCGCCGGGCCGCATCAACGCACAGACGGGGCAGCGAATAGCCCGCGCTGACCGAAACGCGGTCGTCGGAAAAGATCGCCTCGCCTTTTACTTCTCGCATACTCAAGACGACGTAGTGGTGATCCATATCGTCGGCGAGGATATTGCTTCCCGCGCCGAGCACGCGCCAGATGATGCCCGCCTCGGCGAGCGCGCCGACTGTCGCCGCCGCCTGGGCTTCGGTCTCGGGCAGCATCACCCAGTCAATCGCTCCGCCGACGCGCAGGCTCGTTAGTTCCGCGAAGCGGCGCCCGCGCTCGGCGCGCACGCCCACGCGCGCCGCGATTTCGGCGATCGCTTGATCGCGCGCTTCCGTACTGTTGCTCTGTACTTCGCTGGCCATCATAAATATCCAAACAGCTAATGCCCGTCCACTCGTCACCGCCCGATTTTCCAGCACCCCCCGGCCGCCCTCAGCGCGCTTTGTCTTTCTTCTCCTTCAACAGGCCGAGCAATTCCTCGCCGATGCGATGGACGTTTCCGGCGCCGAGCGTAATCACCATGTCGCCCGGACGAACTTGCTTGAGGAGCATGCCGGCAGCCGTCTCCAACGCTCCCGTGTAATGCACTTCTTTGTGACCGTAACGCTTGATCGCTTCGACGAGCGCTTCGGCCGTCACGCCTTCCAGCGGCTCTTCGCTGGCCGCATAGATATCGGTGACGAGCAGCACGTCGGCGTTATTGAAGGAACGCGCGAATTCATCCATCTGGTCTTTCGTGCGCGTGTAACGATGCGGCTGGAAGAGGACGACCATGCGGCGGCCGGCCGAGCCCATCTTGGCCGCGGCGAGCGTCGCCCTGACCTCCGTCGGATGATGGCCGTAATCGTCGACCACCAGCACGCCCGCTTCTTCGCCCTTGAACTGAAACCGGCGATTCACACCGGTGAACTCTCCGAGCGCCCTGGCGATCACTTCAAAGGGCACTTCCAGCTCGAAGCCGATCGCCACGGCGGCGAGCGCGTTGTAAATATTATGGAGGCCCGGCACGCGCAGGGCGACTTCGCCGAGCGACTCGGCGCCGCGCGATACCGTAAAGCTCGATCCGAAAGATTGATTGTAGCGAATGCTATTGGCGGTAATGTCCGCCTGCGCGCTCAGGCCGTACGTGACGCGCCGCCGCTCGACCTCCGGAATCACCGCCTGCACGTGCGGATCATCGAGGCACAGCACGGCCGCGCCGTAGAACGGCACCTTATTGACGAAATCAGCGAAGCATTTACGCACGTCGCTCATGTCGTGGTAGTAATCCATGTGCTCGCGGTCGATGTTTGTCACGACGGCGAATGTCGGCGTCAGCATCAGAAACGAGCGATCGCTTTCATCGGCTTCGACGACCATCAGGTCGCTCTTGCCCAGTCGCGCGTTTGATCCGAACGCGCCGACCACGCCGCCGACCACCACCGTCGGATCCAGTCCCGCATGACCGAGCACCGTGGCGATCATCGAAGTCGTCGTGGTTTTTCCATGCGAGCCGGCGACGGCGACCGTATGCGGCTTGAGGCGCATCAACTCGGCCAGCATCTCCGCGCGCGGAATCACCGGGATCAGACGCCGGCGTGCTTCCAGAACTTCCGGGTTATCGTCGTGCACGGCGGTCGAACAAACCACCACATGCGCGTCGCCGACGTTTTCGGTCCGGTGTCCCTGCGTGAATTCGATACCCAGCGTCTGCAAGCGATCCGTGACGCCCGATCGCTTCAAATCCGAGCCCGAGACGCGGAACCCCATGTTGACCAGCACCTCGGCGATACCGGACATGCCGATGCCGCCGATGCCGACCAGATGTACATGTTGAATGCGACGGAACATAAAACCAACACTCAGAATCCGGTAATCAATAAGAATCCGGAGCAGCCGGGGACTTGAAACCGGATGCCTGCTTTGTTTACCGAGCTTCAGTCCGAAACCCGGCAAAATTTCAAGATACGGAGCGCCGCTGACCGCCCGCTATGTTTTCCATCAAATCCACGGTCGCGGCCGCCGCGTCACCGCGCGCGAGCCGGCGGGCGGCCTCTTCCATTCGCGTCACGCGCGCGGGCTGCGCAATCAGCGCGACGATCTCCCCGGCGAGGCGTTCGCCGCTCAAATCCTGCTGCAAGATCATCAGCGCGGCTCCTTCGGCGGCGAGCGCTTCGGCGTTACGTCGCTGGTGATCATCGGCGGCCAACGGAAACGGAATCATGATCGCCGCCTTGCCCGCCGCCACCAGTTCCGCGCTCGTCGTCGCTCCGGCGCGGCAGATGATCAAATCGACCCCGGCAAACGAGGCGACCATGTCGTCAATATATTTCCTGACATCGGCCCGCTCGCCCCACCCGGCGACCTCGTAACCGGCGCGCACTTTCTCATAATCGGCTTCGCCCGTCTGGTGCACGATATGAAGCACATCGCGATGCGCCGCCAGATGAGCGAGCGCCGCGACCATCGCCTCGTTGATCGCGCGCGCGCCCTGCGAGCCGCCGAAGATGAGCAGAGAAAAGCGCGCATGGTCGCGCTTTCTCGCCGGAATGTCAAAGAATTCGCGTCGCACGGGATTGCCCGTGACGACAGCTTTACCGCGAAAGTGGGGCACGGCCGCCTCGAATGAAACCGCCGCCCGGTCAACAAAGCGCGCCAGCACGCGGTTGGTCAGGCCCGGCAGCGCGTTCGATTCCATCACCAACGTCGGCACGCCCCTGAGCGCCGCCATTAGCAGCACCGGCCCCGAGACATAGCCGCCCGCGCCGACCGTCACATCCGGACGAAACCCGTCGATCACGCGCCACGCCGCGAGAAAACTCTTCGGCAGGAGCCCGAGCCCGCGCAGCCGCGCCCCAAGGCCGACATTCTTCAATCCCGTACTTTCAATGAGCGAAAGCTCGAATCCCGCCTGTGGCACGAGCCGCGTCTCGAGCCCGCGCGCGGTCCCCACAAACCTGACGCTTGATCCGGCATCGCGGCGCATCACCTCTTTGGCGACCGCGATGCCCGGATAAATGTGTCCGCCTGTTCCTCCGGCGGCGATCAGCACACGCATCGTTCTCGCTAGCTAACGCGTCTCCGGCCGCCATGCGGCAAGCGGAGCACGCGGCGTGGCAAGGGTGGTCGTCGCCGCCGCGCGTCCCGCACCTCTCAACAATTCCCCGCCGCCTCTCGTCAGATCACGCGACGCGTGGCCCCTCCGGTGGCTCGACTGCTGCGAGATGTTCAGCAACACGCCGACGGCGAAGAGGCTCGGCAGCAGCGAAGAACCACCGTATGAAATGAACGGCAACGGGATGCCCTTGGTCGGCACGAGCGCCAGCACCACACTGATATTGAAAAGAGCCTGCGCGACGATTCCCGTCACGATGCCGAGCCCGAGCAGCATCCCGAAACGATCGGGAGCGCGAAGCGCGGCGCGCACTCCGCGCCACAAAAACAGAGCGAACAGCGCGACGACCACCAGTGCGCCGAAGAGTCCGAGTTCCTCGCTGATCACCGCAAAGATGAAATCCGAATGCGCGAATGGTAGAAAAAACATCTTCTGCCGGCCTTCGGTGAAGCCCACACCATTGACGCCACCCGAACCGATCGCCAGCAGCGACTGGACCACCTAATAACCAGCGCCGCGCGCGTCGGCCCACGGATCGAGAAAGGCGATCAGGCGCCCCATGCGCCACGGCACAAACACCAGCAACCCGACCACGCACACGAGCGCCGGAGCCGCCGCGACGCACAGATGCAGAAGACGCGCGCCGGCCGTAAACAGCATCGCCGCGGAAACGACCGCGAGCATCAACGCCGTGCCGAGATCAGGTTCGGCGACAACCAGCGCGACGAACAGGCCCGTGACGGCGACGCATGGCAGAAAAGTTCTCGGCAGCGAAGCTTCCTCGCCGGCGCGGCGTTCGAGAAAGCGCGCGAGAAAAATCGCCAGCGCCAGTTTCGCCAGTTCGGAAGGCTGCACGGAAAAACCGGCGAACTTGATCCACCGCTGCGCGCCATTGATCGGTGGAAAGGCGAAGACGGCGAGCAGTAGCGCGATTGTGACGCCCAGCAAGCCGTACGTGATCCGCCAGTCGCGTAAGCGACCATAATCAAAATTCATCGCGGCCAGCATCGCACCGAAACCGACGAGAGTCCATATACCCTGCCGGGCGACATAGTGGTACTGATTGTCGTTCTGTTGCAGGGCGATCACCGCCGAGGCGCTGTAAACCATCACGACGCCGAAGAGCGCGAGCCCGATCGTCGCGGCAAACAACCACTCATCCGTTTGTAATTTTCGCGCCATAACAGATTCAATGATGAATGAGAAGCAGTGGCCGGTGGTCAGTGGTCAGTGGTCAGTAGGCAGTGCTTTTTCTGACCACTGACCACCGGCCACTGTCCACTGCTTCTCATTCCGCATTCATCATTTCCTTCACCGCCTCTTTGAAAGCGCGCCCGCGCTGTTCATAGTTCTCGAACATATCAAAACTGGCGCAGGCGGGCGCGAGCAGCACCACGTCGCCCGGCCGGGCCACACGAAAGGCGCGCGCGACGGCCCCCTGCATATCCTTCGCACGCTCGGCCGGCGCGCTGTCTTTCAATTCATTTTCAATACGGTCGGCATCCTCGCCGATCAAAATAAGCCCGCGCGCTTTCGCGCGAAGCAGGGGAAGGAGCGGAGCATACGGCGCGCCCTTGCCGCGCCCGCCGAGGATCAGGACAAGGCGCGAATCCGTCTCCGCAAAAGCTTCGAGCGCCTTCAACGTCGCATCCACGTTGGTGGCCTTCGAATCGTTATAAAAGGTGACGCCCCCGATTTCCGCGACGCGTTCCAGACGATGCTCGACGGCGCGAAAACGTCGCACCGTTTCGCGCATCGAAGCGGGCGCCGCGCCGCAGGCGAGGCCGACGGCCAGCGCGGCGATCACGTTCTGCACATTGTGCAGGCCCGGCAGCGAAATCTCATCGCGCATCAACAGGACCCGTTCGCCTCCCTCGCGCGTGCGCGAGACGATTTCACCGCTCTCGCGCCGCAGGAATAACCCTTCCTCTAATTCGCGCTCGACGCTGAAGTAAACCGTGTGCGCGCGCAGCGTGCTCGCCCACGACGCGACCAGTTTGTCATCGGCATTTAAGATCGCCACATCGCCCATCAGCTGATTGCGAAAGATACGGTGCTTGGCCGCCGCGTAATCCGTCATCGACTCGTAGCGATCCATATGATCCGGCATCAGGTTCAACACGAGCGCGACCGTCGGGTGAAAATCCACGATCGTTTCCAGCTGGAAACTCGAGACCTCGACCACCGTCCACCCATCGTCGCGCGACTCCTCGACCAGCGAGATCAGCGCCGTGCCGATATTGCCGCCGACCTGCACGGCGAGCCCCGCGTCGCGCAGCAGTTCGCCGACCAGCGTCGTGGTCGTCGTCTTACCGTTGGTGCCGGTGATGGCGACGATCCGCCCGCGCAGGAAGCGCCAGGCGAGTTCGACCTCTCCGATCACTTCCGCACCCGCGCGCTCCGCATACCTGACGGGGATGCCCTTCGTGGGCACGCCCGGGCTCAACACGACCAGCTCGATCTGATCGAGCAACCACGACGGCGTTTCTCCGGCGACCGCTCCGACGCCGTCGCTTTTGAGCGCCAGGGCTTCGCTCGACCACTCCGCCAGCGGCTTGCGGTCATTTAAGGCGACGACCGCGCCGCGCTCCTTAAGGAATCGCGCCGCCGCCACGCCGCTCCGGCCGGCGCCGATGACCAGGACTTTTTTACCCGCGACTTCCAAATAAAACTGCCCTTCTCCTTGCTAGCGCAACTTCAGTGTCGAGAGACTCAGCAGGGCGAACAAGATCGCGAGGATCAGAAACCGGAAGACGACCTTGGATTCTTTCCACCCCTGTATCTCGAAGTGGTGATGGAGCGGCGTCATTTTAAAAAGCCGGCGTCCGATCCCGGTCGCCGGGTCTTTCGTCATCTTGTAGAAAGAGACCTGCAGCATCACCGAGAGCGCTTCGATGACGAACACGCCGCCGACCATCAGGAGGATAAATTCCTGCTTGGTTAGAACACCGATCGTGCCGATCGCGCCGCCGATGGCGAGACTGCCGACGTCGCCCATGAAGACCTCGGCGGGCGGCGAGTTGTACCACAAAAAACCGAGGCTCGCGCCGGCCATCGCGCCGCAGAAGACGGTCAACTCAGCCACCTCCGGCCGGTGCACCAGCCCGAGGTAGCCGGCAAAGCGCGCGTCGCCGGTGACGTATGTAAAACCGGTCAGCGCCGTCATCGCGATGAACGTGATGCTGATCGCCAGTCCGTCGAGCCCGTCCGTCAGGTTCACCGCGTTTGACGCGCCGAGCAGCACCAGCACGATGAACGGCAGGTACAGCACCGGCCCGATGTACGTGATGCCGGTGCGCGCCGTCGCCTTGAAAAACGGCACCTCGACATTCCACGAATAATTCGCAAAGAAGTAGAGCGCCGCCCACACGCCGACCGCGATCATAAACTGCGCCGCCAGTTTCTGCTTGCCGGTCAGGCCGAGGCTCTTCTGCCTGACGACTTTTGTGTAGTCGTCGAGAAAACCGACCACCCCGAAAAGCGTCGTCGCGATCAGCACCACCCAGACATACAAACTCGAGAGCCGCGCCCATAGTAATGTCGAGATCACAACCGCTCCGATGATCAGGACCCCGCCCATCGTCGGCGTGCCGCGTTTGGCCATGTGCGCCTGCGGCCCTTCCTCACGAATCTGCTGCCCGATTTTCCATTCCTTCAGCGCATTGATCACCTGCCGACCGAACACGAGCGAGATCAGCAGGGCCGTGATCGAGGCATAGGCCGTGCGAAACGTGACGTACTGAAAGACGTTGAGCGCCTTGATGAAATACGACTCTCCGGCCTGCACGGAGAGGCTTTTATAGAGCCATTCATAAAAGATGTAGTAAACCATCAGGCTACATGGATGAATACGCCGCGCTGCATGAGAGAGGCCGTCTCCTGCTC
>JANOGZ010001322.1:0-1118 GCA_031406255.1 Pyrinomonadaceae bacterium
GGATAACGTCCATGCCGTGTATGGAACTCCTCGATGTCATTCATCAATTCTGCGCTCTGTGCGATTACACGGTTTCTGCTGAACTCCGTCGCGGGGGCGGCAAGCGTTATTTGAAAGATGAATACGACGCTAGGTATGAAAACTAGATAAAGCGGCGCGGGATTGAAGTTCTCGGCTTCCGCCTTTTTCAGCAGCTTCAATCTCGGCATAAGTCTTAAGACGATGTAAAGCCACAGAGCGAGTGTAAGAAAACCCAAAGAAAGGCTGATGACCATAAACGCGCCGAAAGAAAAGGCAATAGCGACAATCGAAGACGCAACCACTGAAGCGAGCGCGAAGTAGTACCCTCGCGCTTTTGTTGGAAGATTCCTCTTTCTGCGCGCTCGCTTCAGCAATTCATATGCGAGCCACAAGACTCCTACCGGGACGAGCAGCAGTCCGAGCGTCCCAAACGTCTGAGCCATCGCTGATAGCGGCACCGCCAAGCCGTCGTACTCTCCGGGAAGGAAAGGATAAAACGTACACAAAACGAATAAAATTATTAACCCGCCCACGCGGACAAGATGTAAAGTCATTTCGTCAACTCCGAGATTCATCGGCAAAGCGCGCCCAATTCGATTGTTTCCTAAAACAATGAAAAGCCGCCTAACGCCCGAATTAACCGGCGCGCCAGGGCCTTCGCAGATAAGAGGCTTGGTGATTGCGCGTCCGGTTCAATGAGTTATAGGTGTTCCAGGTTCAATTTCTTCTTTCTTGGACATCAGCTTGTTAGATGCCTTAGGTTTGAAGAGGAACTTGGAACATGCACGCGGGTGTTACGAATCTGCAATGACAAGCGCCCTAACGCTTAGAACAACTAATTCGAACACCCGCGTGCGCTTTCGCTCGACAACGAATCCTCAGATGACGTCGCCCGAGACGCCTCTACTATAACTACTTCGCAGAGCCAAAGCACGCATGTTCCATCACAACCCACGATCTTCATGTCCTATATATAAGGAGATATGTATGGAACAGTTTGCTGCCTATGCTGCTATCGACTGGTCTGATCGAAAGCATGATGTCTGTCTGGTTGATAGCTCGACCGGTAAAAGAGAGAAGACGGTCATCAATCACAC
>JANOGZ010001378.1:0-1603 GCA_031406255.1 Pyrinomonadaceae bacterium
AAAGTGAGTGAGGTTAAAAAGGGGAGCGGGCGCGACATGGCCATGTACCTTACACGAAGTGTGGAGCGCGGCGCCAGCGCTTATCCATGCAAATGGAATCAGCATCGCCCTGGATGGAGATGCCACGGCCGCCACTCCTCCCTTATGGACGACGATTCGACAGGCGGTTAGCGGATCACAGGTCCGCTATGACTACACGGAAGGCTCGATAGGCCATTCAATTCTCCTTCTTTCCGTTCCGATGGTTTTGGAGATGATGATGGAGAGCGTCTTCGCCGTCGCCGACGTGTTCTACGTCGCCAGGCTCGGCGCCGATGCCGTCGCCACCGTGGGCCTTACCGAATCGCTGCTGACGCTCGTCTACACGGTGGCGATGGGGCTCAGCATCGGCGCGACGGCGATGGTTGCGCGGCGCATCGGCGAGGGGGACCGGGGGGGCGCCGCGCACGCGGCGATGCAGGCAATCGCGCTGGGCATTATCGTCGCCGTCTTCATCGGCATCGCGGGCGTGCTGCTTGCCCCGAGACTTTTGTCGCTGATGGGCGCGTCTCCGGGCGTCGTGCAGATAGGCGTCGGTTATACGCGGATGATGCTCGGCGGCAACATTGCGATCATGATGCTGTTTCTGATCAACGCGATATTCCGCGGCGCGGGCGACGCCGCCATCGCGATGCGCGTGCTGTGGCTCGCCAATCTGATCAACATCATCCTCGCGCCATGCCTCATCTTCGGAGTCGGGCCGCTGCCCGAACTCGGCGTGACCGGCGCGGCCATCGCCACGACGATCGGGCGCGGGACGGGCGCGCTCTTCGCCTTCAGCAGACTGCTCCGGCCGGGAGGGCGCGTCAGCCTCGACCGCACGCAACTACGGCTCGACCCGCCTCTGATGCTGCGCCTCCTCCGGCTGTCCGCCGCGGGCGCGTTTCAAGTCTTCATCGGCATGGCGAGTTGGATCGGGCTGGTGCGCATCCTGTCGGGATTCGGGAGCGACGCACTGGCGGGCTACACCATCGGCATTCGCGTCATCCTCTTTGCGCTGCTTCCTTCGTGGGGAATGAGCAACGCGGCGGCGACGATGGTCGGGCAGGCGCTCGGCGCCCGCAAGCCGGAGCGAGCGGAGCGGGCGGTGTGGCTGGCGGGCTTCTACAGCATGTGCTTTCTGGGAATCATCGGACTGCTGTTCGTGCTCTTTGCAGGGCAGATCATCAGGCTCTTTACGTCCGACCCGGCGGTGCTCGGCTACGGCGTGGACTGCCTGCGCGTGGTGGCGTGCGGCTTCCTGTTCTATGCCTACGGGATGGTGCTCACACAATCATTCAACGGCGCGGGCGACACCTGGACGCCGACGCTCATCAACCTCGTCGTCTTCTGGCTCTGGGAGATACCGCTCGCCTACGTGCTGGCCATCATGCTGGGGTTCGGCCCGCACGGCGTCTTCCTCGCCATCACGATTGCCTTTTCGACGCTGGCGGTGGTGAGCGCAGTCGTTTTTCGGAAGGGTCGATGGAAGAGGCCGGTCGTCTGACCCGCAATAACGTGAACGGCACAGCGCTCCCTCGCGGGCGCGGTGCCGTTACCATAAACCGATGCCCATGAACATTTT
>JANOGZ010000023.1:0-1078 GCA_031406255.1 Pyrinomonadaceae bacterium
GGTCGGGTGCATGCCGTTGTTAGGCCGCGCCCACAGTTTAGACTATTTGCACGGGTGTCTCGTCTTATTGGAGGCAGCAAGGTCACGCCTGGCGAATATATCCGTGCAGCTATGCACGAATGCGTAACCTTTCTTCCCCTCCTCAATCGGTTCGTCTAGCGTGTCCTCCTGAATCTCGACCACGAGCCACCGCTTTGCCAAATCCAGGGTGCTCTCCTTCGGGAGCGAAAAATGGAGGTCCGAGAGCGGGTGCTCCTCCTTCGGACTCATGACGACGTACAAGTACAACGGCGGGGCGTTATTCTCCACTCTCCATTTAGCAGCGTCTTCATTCCACAAGCCGAATTTGATGTAATTGATTCTCCGCCGCCCCTGATACGGGCAGTGTTCGCTCACATAGAGCGTCCCCTTGGTAACATGCACCTCTATCGAGGAATCACGAACACGGAAAGTCCCTTCAAATTCCCCCTGCACTCCGTAGGCCGTCCCACGGGAAGAGATGTGAAAGGGCTTTGCCTCAGGCTCGTCGGCAGATTGCCCGTAGGCCGCCGACATGCCGAGCAAAAGAGATGCAAGGACCAGCCTGAGCATTGACTTCACAACCTACATCCTTCCACATAGCGGCCTAACGCCCGAATTGAGCGGCGCGCGCGAACCGCCGCCAGCGACAAGCCTTGCATGAGAAGATCGCTTATTGCGCGTCCGCTCCAATGACTTGTTAGATGGGCAGGACTGCTCAAGAATAACTGCCACCACGCCGACTTTCCAAATCCTCAAGATGCGAGCCATTTCACCTTCACTATCCTTAACCTTGATGGGACCACAGCGCGACAACATTCATCACCACGCTTTGACATAACCACACTCTGCGACAGAGCACAGGAGCTAAAAGCGATGGTCACAAGTCAATTCGATCTCTCAACTCGCCAGCACATCTAACGCTGCGCTTCAGCGGCCGGGACACAACTAATCAAGCATTCAAGTTAACGGATGAGAGACATGCTGATTCCGGTCCGCTGCAAGCGCTTGTTAGCTGGCGCGGTCGAAAGCGGAATTGAACGCCGCCAAGGCTACCTCC
>JANOGZ010000024.1:0-5919 GCA_031406255.1 Pyrinomonadaceae bacterium
GTTGGCTGCAGATCAGACATCGCTTAAACGAAGAGCGATCGAGTAAAGATTAGAACGCACACGCCAGACTCGAAATGATCGGTCGCTCGTTCACCGTCGGGCGGTGCCCGCCATCGGCTCACCCCTGGCGAAGCGGTTTTCCGCCCGCGGTGATCGAGTTGATCCTTGACTCCGCGCGCCGGACGACCTCGGCGGGCAGCGGCGAATAGCCCAAATCCCTGGCGAACTTTTCGCCGTCATGAATGGCCCACCAGAGGAAATCGACGAGCGTCTTGCCCTTGGCCGCATTCCGCTGGTCTTTATAAACGAGGATATATGTATAGCTCGAGATCGGGTAAGCGCTCGCGCCGGCCGAATCGGTGATCGAAACGCGCATGTCTTCAGGGGTGCTCGCGATCATCTCGGCGGCCGACGCGGTGACGGCGTCAAGCGTCGGCTCGACAAAACTGCCCGACCTGTTTTTAACGAGCGCCACCGGCATCTTGTTTTGCGCGGCGTAGGCGAGTTCGACGTAGCCGAACGTGTTCGGCGTCTGCTTGATCTGGCCCGTCACGCCCTCGTTGCCTTTACCGCCGAGACCCACCGGCCACTTCGGCGAAGTGCCCGCGCCGACCTTCTCCTTCCACTCGGCGCTGACCTTCGAGAGGTAGTCGGTGAAGACCGCCGAGGTGCCGCTGCCGTCCGAGCGATGAACGACGGTGATATCAGCGGCCGGGAGATTGACGCCCGTGTTGTCGGCCGCGATTCGCGGGTCGTTCCAGCGTTTGATCTTGCCGAGGAAGATATCCGCGATCACCTCCGGCGCGAAACGAAGCGGCTGCGCCAGCCCCGGCAGGTTATAAGTCAGGACGACCGCGCCGAGCACCGTCGGGATGTGCAGAATTTCGCCGGGAGCGCTTTTTAAATCTTCGTCGCTCATCGGCGAATCGGACGCGCCGAAGTCAATGGTTTGATCCTTAATCTGCTTGATGCCGCCGCCCGAGCCGATTGATTGATAATCGATGCGGGCCTCGGGATGGAGCTTGGTGTACTCGCTCAACCATTTTTGATATAGCGGATACGGAAAGGTCGCGCCCGCGCCCTGGAGTCGCACCATCCCGCCCCCCGCGCCCTCTCCCGCGCCGCCGCCCGGCAGCGCGCCGCCACCACTACTGCGTTCACCGCTGCAACCGAAGGCGAGCACGAGCAGCGCACAGGTAAGTATCAGCGTCAGCGCGCGCGCGCCGATCCACCCTTTCAAAAGAGGCATGAAGGCTTCTCCCGGAGTCTAAAAACAGGATCGAAAAATCATCCCACTCTAAGACGGTGATGTTACATCCGCCTGAACAAAACCTGAAGCTGGGGCCGGCCAGGTCGTGAATCCCTTCAGGCGGGCGCGAAATAATCAACGCCCGCTGGCGGCGTCTCGCCCGTCGCTCCGACCGGTCACCAGGCGGTAGCCGACGTTGACCATCGTTTCGATATGCAGCCCGAAGGGTTCGAGACGGCGGCGCAGACGATAAATATGCACGTGGAGACTCTCGGCGTTGAAGGGCGCGCGGCGCCCCCACCCGTGTTTCCAGATGTCATCCGCGGGAACGATGCGTTCGGCGTTGCGCGCCAGCCGCGAAATGATCAGAAATTCTTTGCGCGGGAGTTTGAGCGAGCGCCCGCCGAGACTGACGTAGTAGTTGTCGTGTTCGACGCGCAAATAGCCATCGTCGTAAACATTCCCCGCGGCGTCTCTCACGGCAGGGGTTGCGGTGCGTGCAAGCGTTGTTTCGATAGCCATCTTTCTTCTTCGTTGGCGGGTCATCGGGCGAAAGCTGTAAACCTTTTCGCTTCACCGAAGTAAGGATCAAGGCGGGACGCTTCCGCGCGGAGGTCGAGAGACCGGCGCGGAGACGTCCCGCTCTGAAGCGGGTTAGAACCGCAGCTTGAGACCAAATTGACCGACGCGCGGGCCGCCGACCGTGTTGGTGATCGTTCCCACATCGTTCGTGTCGGCGAGGTCGCTGTTCGGGTTTGCGAAGTTGACGTTGTTGAAGAGATTAAAGACGTCAAAGCGAAACTCGAGGCTGACGCGCTCGGTGAGCGGCGTGTCTTTTGAAATGCCGAGGTCAAAGCGTTTCTGACGCGGGCCGCGCAGCACGTTTCGTCCGAGGTTGCCGAAGCCGCCGAGCGGCGAAGAAAGCGCCGAGACGTCAAAAAACTGTTGGGTCGGATCCGCGCCTTGACGACGCAGGTCAGCGAGCGTGCCGTTGAGGTTCGGTCGGCCGAAGCCGGGGCGGAAAAGCCCGCCCGATCCGGTCCGGATATTCGTCAACTGCGAGACATTACTGACCTCCGGTTCCGAAGAGAAGATCGTAAACGGCGTGCCGGATTGAATCTGCGCGAATCCGGAGAGTTGAAAACCGGTCAGCAGGCGCGAAGTTCTTCCGAAACTCGGAATGTTATAGACGAAGCTCGCGCTGAAGCGGTGCGTGCGGTCAAAGTCGGAGAGCGCGCGATTGGCGCTTTTATTACGCGAATCGCCCTGCACGATGAAGCCGGCGTTCGGCACGTCGGGTTTGCCGCCGCCGGCGGTGCTGCCGGGATCACTTGAGCTGGTGTCAATTGACCTCGAGAACGTGTAGGACGTATTGAACTGGAGCCCCCGCGAGAGACGGCGCTGGAAATTCAGTTGCAGCGAGTGGTAGCTGGAGAGGCCGGAGGATTCGAGCAGCAGCGCTTCGGGGACGTTGAAACCGAGGATCGGCGTGCGCGCCTCGAAGCCGATGATCGAGCCGTTCGGATCGCTCAGGTTGAAGTCGGTCGGATTGCCCGTCACCGTGTTGTTGAATCCGAAAGCGATACCGCGGCCGCGCTCTCTTTCGGTCGCGGCGCTACTGCGCAACGGCCCGCGCAGGACGGTGTTGGGATCGGTGCCGGCGGGCGAGCGCGAAAGTATTCCCTGAAACGCCGCGTTGTAGGCTTCATTGAAACGGCGGAAGACGTAATCGGGCGCGCCCGAGTCATTCAGGTCGAAGCCCTGATTCAGAGCGACCGCCTGCAACAGCTTCGTCCCTTTCGTCCCCACGTAGCGCACCTCGACCAGCGTGTCTTTCATGACTTCATACTGGAAGCCGAGGTTAAACTGCTGAATGTAGGGCGTGCGCAGGTTGCGGTCGATGGCCCGAAACTCGAACGTCTCGGCGATATTGCCGCGCGCCGGCCCCCCGGTGGCGAAATCAGTCCCGTTGTTGCCGCCGTTAGCGTCGCGCGTCACGCCGGTCGCGTCGCGGATGACATAGGTGATCGGGCCGGAAGTGGCGCTCGTCCGGACGAGATCGATGCGCGCCGGAAGATAATTGTTGAGTCCGAGGTTCGGGTTCTGCTGCGAGAACGCGCCGCCGACGCCGGTCGCCGGATTGACGGGGCCGACGATGCTGATCGCCCGCGTCGGGGCCGTCACCTCCACTTCGCGCAGGAACGGATAGTTGCTGAAGATCGTGTTGATGAAGGCGGTCGAGGGGCGGTCGTAAAAGACGCCGTAACCGCCGCGGATCACCAGCCGGTTGTCGTCAAAAGGCGAGTAGGCGAAGCCGATGCGCGGCGCGAAGTTGTTTCTGTCCTGGCCGTTGAGGGTGTGGTTGTTATTAACTTTGGTCGCCGATGCGATCGCCGAGTCGACAGCCGCGAGGCCGGTCATCTGGATGTTACCCGGCACGATGAAAGCGTTCAGCGGATTTTCCGTGTTATTGACGAGCGAGAAGTCGAAATTGCCGATGCGACCGTTCTTTTCTTCGGGCAGGCCGAAGAATTCATAGCGCAGGCCGAGATTCAGCGTCAGCTTGCGACTGACTTTGAAATCATTGGCGAGGTAGGCGCTGAAGTCTTTGAAGCGGAATTCTTTGTCGGTGATGCCGAACTGCGTGTCGGCCTCGGTGGCGCGCCCGGCGAGAAACTGCGTGAAGTTTTCGAACTTCTCAAACTCGGTCGCCTGCTCTTCGGGTAGATTCGTGTCGTACTGCTGACGCTTGAACTCTCCGCCGAAACGGAATGTGCTCGCGCCGCGGGTGTAGGTGACGTTGTCGGAGAAGCTGTAGGTGTGTTGCTCTCTCTGATTAAACGAATCGTTCGGCCCGCCGAAGGAGAAATTCGACAATTCGTTGCGGCCGATGAACTGTCCGAGGCGACGCGTGCCGGGGCTGTCATCGAAGAAGAGCGCCGGGTTCTCAATGCCGAACTGGTCGCTCGTAATGGCGAGAAACGGATCATCCAGGCGTCGCGAATTGTTCAGCGAGAAGTATCCGAAGCGCGCTTCATTGATCAGTGTCGGGCTGAAAATATGTGTATCGGAGATGGCGAGCGTGCGGTTGCGGTCGTCGCGCTTGAGGGTGAATGGCGACACCTGACTGTTGGGCGCGGTGAATGGATCGAGTCCCGGAAAGTTCGAAAAGAAGAATGTTCCGCTCAGACGATTGGTGGCCGTCAACTGCCCGTCGAGCTTGAGCGTGAACTGATCCTGCTCGAATTCTGCGGGGAAGACGTTGCGCTGCTGAACCAGGGGATTCCCGCCGATGAAATCACCGCGCGTGATGTCGCGGCGCGTGGCGTCGCCGACGGTGCGGTCGGTTTGCGGAAGCCTGATCGCGTTCGCGCTCGGTGCGGGGATGATGAGACCTCCGGTGGCCGGGTTGGTCGCATTCAAGAGGGCGATGGCAAGCGGCGAGATCTGTGCTTCGGTCAACTGGAAGTTGGGGTTCAGCTGCCGGAACGCCGCGACGATGTTAGCGGGGGTGCGCGGGCCCGAGATGAGACCGAGGGCCGCCGGAAGCGTGCTCCGGCTGCTCGCGGTCGGGACAAGCGCGGTGCTGGCCTGCGTGCGCTGATAGCCGCCGAAGAAAAAGAACCGATCTTTGACGATGGGGCCGCCGATGGTGAAGCCGCCCTCGTTACGGCGCGCGCGGGGACGCTCGATCCCGTCGCGGTTGAAGAAAAAGTCGTTGGCGTTGAGCTTCTCGTTCTGCAGGTAGTAATAGGCCGAGCCGTTGAAGCTATTCGTGCCGCTCCTGGTGATGAGCTGGAAATTGCCGCCGCCGGAACGGCCGGTCGAGGCGTCGTAGAGGCTCGTTTGCAGCTTCACCTCAGCGAGCGTTTCGGGCGCCGGGGCGATGTTGTCGGTCAGCGAGCCTTCGTTGGAGGTGATGTTGGTCGCATCGACGCCGTTGAAAAAGAGGCTCGTGCTCGTCGTCCGCGTGCCGTTAACGGATGGCGAAAGATTGCCGTTGCTGTTCGTCGCGACCGGCGGTAAGTCCACGCTGACGCCGGATTCGGCCGACAGAAGATGCGTGAAGCTGCGGGTCGAGGTCGGTACTTTGACGAGCTCTTCGGCCGAAAGCTGGCGAAATGTTGCGGATGTCTCGGGCGTGATCAGCGCCGCGCCCTCGGTAATAGTGATCGTCTCACCGCCGATCGCCCCGACTTCGAGCCGCGCATCGAGCGTGCGCGGCACCGCCGCTTCGACTTGAACATTCTCGCTGATGAGCGTCGTGAAGCCCGTCAGCGTATAGGTAACTCGATAGATGCCGACCGGCAGCGCCCGGACTGTCCAGCGTCCCTCGCTGTCCGTCGTGACGGTGCGGGAGAGCCCCGTCCCCGTATTCATGATCGCTACTTCGACTCCGGGGACGACGGCCCCCGCCTGGTCGACGACGGTTCCGGTCAGGCTGCCCGTCGGGCTCGCCTGTGCCAGCACACAGAAGGGAAGAACTAAGCTTAGAATTCCTACGAACAGAAGCGGAAGACAGGTGCTCACCGCTCTGCCCGGGTTCAACGTCGCGCTCTGCGCAGTAGTGTTTGATCTCATGTTTATCTCTGTCTCCTGTGGAACCTGCAACAACTTCAGAATCTCTGTGCGGGTAAACTAACATTCGAATTAAACAGGTAAAAGTGCCA
>JANOGZ010000593.1:0-6419 GCA_031406255.1 Pyrinomonadaceae bacterium
GGCCGGAATAACACCAAGCGCTGCAAATCGCGGTAAATCATTGGGATGCAGGTGTTGTGCGTGTTCAATGCGAAAGCGAGCACCGGAAACATCACGATGGCGTACGGAGCTCCCTCCACGCGCTTCGCTTTTCGTAACAACCTGATCGCCCAAAACGATTATGGTGTGATCGGTGATGGCACCGGCCCCGGATTATCGACGATTAATACCTATTTCCCGAGCGGTGTGTTCGAGAAAAACCTGATGGCGGGCGGAAGAGATTACATCTACCCGACAAACAATTTCTTCCCGGAAACGCTCGATGCGGCCGGTTTTGTGAATCGTGCGGGCAGTGATTATCGCCTCGCCGCCGGAAGCCCTTACAAGAATGCCGGGTCCGATGGAAAAGACCTGGGCTGCGATTTCGATGCGCTGAATGCAGCGCTTGCCACTTCCGCCGCTCCGGCCCCGACACCGACTCCGGTGCCCACACCAACACCGCAGCCGACTCCCACGCCAGCGCCAACTCCGACTCCGCAGCCCACCCCGCCGCCGGTGCCTCCGAGCCAGGCGCCGAATCCGATAGATTCAACGCACGGGTTCGTGCGCCAGCAGTATCTCGACTTCTTCAATCGCGAACCGGACGCCGAGGGTCTGCAGTTCTGGATGAACGGGATCGCCGCGTGCGGTGGCGATGCGCGGTGCGTCGAGCTCAAGCGCATCACCACTTCCGGCGCTTTCTTCCTCTCGATCGAATTTCAGAATACGGGCTATCTCGTCCACCGCTACTACAAAGCTACTTATGGACGCGCGCCGCGCTACGCGGAGTTCTTGCCCGACACGCAATCGATCAGCCAGGGCGTGACGGTCAATGCGCCGGGCTGGAGTCAGCAGATGGAAGCGAATAAGACGGCCTTTACCAGCGCCTGGGTCGCGCGCGCCGCATTCACGGCGCAGTATGACGCGTTGTCGAATCATCGGTATGTGGACACGCTATTTGCCAATACGGGGGTGATGCCGAACCCCGTCGAGCGCGAGGCGCTGATCGGCGGTTTGAATAGCGGCGCGGAGACGCGGGCCTCGGTTCTGCGCAAAGTGGCGGAGAACAAAGCGGTCTACGATAAGGAATATAACCCCGCTTTCGTGACCATCCAGTACTTCGGCTATATGCGGCGCGACCCCGACACGGAAGGCTACAACTTCTGGTTGGGCAAGCTGAACTCCTTCGGCGGCGATTTCGTGAAAGCAGACATGGTCAGGGCCTTCATCGTCTCGTCGGAATACCGTCGGCGCTTCGGTCAGGAATAGCCGCTTCGCTAAAATAGAGCGCGGCGTAAACAGCTCAGGGCGCGGGAAGCGCGAATCCTTATGGGGATTCTCGCCTCCCGCGCCCTGAGCTCTATCTGCCGACCGGCGGAATTCGTCGAAGATGAGGAAAAACCGGCCGATTGGGTCTTTAAGGAGACGTGGCGCCGAAGCGGCCCTCCGGTTGCTCGCCGGAGGGCCGATGCGTTAAGCTCTAAACCGGCGTGCCTGTTCAGCTTCTAATGCCGGAGACCGAACACGCGGCGGGCACATGCCAGGGGCTCGGGTGAGCCTTTCACCTCTCCTTTCGTGAAAGCGATATCTTAACGGTAAAGCGAAATGGGCCAAACTGTTCCTCGACTGCTCTGGAGACCCTTTGTCATCGCCGCCGCGCTCTTTTTTGTTTATGCGAGCGTGCTCATCAAGCTCGGACGCTTCTGGTGGGAAGACGAAAATTACTCGCACGGCCTGTTGATTCCATTCGTCATCGGCTACATCTTCTGGTCTGAGCGTGAGCGTCTGGCGCGCCTCCCGAAACGACCCGCGCTCGCCTGGGGCGGAGCCGCCGTCGCCTGCGCGCTGCTCGCGCTGTGGGCCGGAACCGTCGGCGCCGAACTGTTCGTGCAGCGCACTTCACTCGTGCTGATGCTGGCCGGCGTGATCCTTTACTTCTGGGGCTTTCGCCTGTTGCAGTTTGCGCTCGTGCCGCTCTTTCTGCTGCTGCTGGCGATTCCGATCCCGGCGATCATCTTTAATAAAGTCGCTTTTCCCCTCCAGCTCTTCGCCTCGCGCTGCGCGGTATGGGCGATGCGGCAGTTTGATATTCCGGTGCTGCGCGACGGCAACGTCATCGAGTTGATGCCGCTGAATTCGTCGGCCACGAAAAAGCTCGAAGTGGTCGAAGCCTGTAGCGGCATCCGCTCGCTGATGACGCTCGTCACGCTGGCCGTGGTCTTCGCCTATTTCACAACTCCGGACAGCGACGATCGCACTACCGGCCGCGGCGGCGATCGCGTCGGGGGGACGCGCTGGACGCCGGCGCGCTACGGTTTCTGGCGGGCGCTCATCATCGTCGCGGCGGCCGTTCCGATCGCCATTCTAACCAACGCTCTGCGCGTCAGCGGCACGGGCATCCTGGCGCGCTATTATGGAACAGAAATCGCCGACGGTTTCTTTCATTCCTTCTCCGGGTGGGTGGTGTATATCGTCGCTTTTCTTCTCCTGTTCGCCGTCGGGTGGCTGCTCGATCGTCTGGCCGGGGGCGGCGGAAGGGGTGGTGGCGGAGGAAGTCGCGAGCGCCGTCGCGCCGCCGCTGGTGAAGCGACGAGAGATGAGTTGAGCGGCGAACCGGGTGCGATCAGCAGCGCTCCGTCAGCGGCCATGTCGGTCGGGCCGCCGGTCGGTGGGACGGATGGTTCATTGAGGTAGGCGAGAGATGAAATCACAGCACAGACATTTCTGGGTACTGCTCGTCGTTCTGGTGGCGGCCGGGATCGTGATAAATCTGTGGGAGAGGGCCGGCGAAGCGCGCGTCGCGCGCCGTCCATTGCGCGAGATTCCGTCGCAGTTGGGCGCGTGGCGGCAGGAGGGAGCGGACGTGCGTTTTGACGCCGCGACGGAAGCGGTCCTGCGGGCGGATGATTACGTGCTGCGCGATTATGTGCTGCCGGATGGTCGCTTCGGGTCGCTCTACGTCGGCTATTACGCGACGCAACGTTCGGGCGCGACCTACCATAGTCCGCTCAACTGTCTACCGGGAACCGGGTGGACGATGACCGACCCGGCCACCATTCGCATCACGCCCGCCGCGGAAGGGCTTGCTCCCTTCGAGGCCAATCGCTATATCGTGCAGAACGGCGATAACAGACAGTTGCTCGTCTACTGGTACCAGGGGCGCGGGCGCGCCGTGGCGAGCGAATACTGGGATAAAGTCTACACGGTAATCGACAGCGCGCGCCGTCGCAGCTCGGATGGCGCGATGGTGCGCGTGATGGTGCCGGTCGGCAGATCCGAGACGGCCGCGCTCGAAGCGGCGGTCGACCTGGCGGCGCAGGCTGCGCCGCTCCTCTCCGGCTTCGTCCCGAATTGAAGGACGGGCGCCGGACGCACTCGCCCAATTAGCGGACGAATGGGCCGGTTTACCGGAAAAGAGTGGTAATTGGCAGTTTCTAGATAATGCCGTCCCGCCGCACTGCCCCGGCGGGAACGGATTTTGCGGGGATCAATGGTCTTTTGACAATTTTCAGGCCGGAAGCGGGCGCTTTTCAGGGCGCCGTGGGAGTTGATCCACAATTCCCGTCAAGTGTCGATCCGGCTACGCTTCGGACGCTTCAGAAAAAGCGCCGGCTGATCGAGAGCGAACCTTTTCGCGTGCGGCTTTGCCCGCTGCCCGGAGAAGGATACAGGGCCGGCGAAAGCGCCGAAAGATGATGGCGTCTCTATTTTCCGTAACCGTTTGCCCCGGTTTGGGAGGAGAGAGGCCGTGAGGAGAGTGCCAGCTAGATGAATCACAAAGAATCCCTGTGGCCCAGTCGTGTCTGGGCCCTTCTGCTTACCCTACTCATCGCCGCCACGCTGTCAGCGGGCTGCTCTAATCCCGAGCAAGAAAAGGCCGAATATCTCAATCGCGGCGATGCTTTCCTGAAAGAGAAGAAGTTTCAGGAGGCGTCCATCGAATTCCGCAACGCCCTCCAGCTTGACGATCGGCTCGCGGCGGCTCACTGGGGGCTGGCGCGCTCCTACGAAGGCTTGCAGCGCTTCCCGGAAGCCTTCGAATCACTCCAGCGCGCCGTTCAACTCGACCAGAACAACCTCGATGCGCGCGTCAAGCTGGGCACCTACCACATGATTCCCCGCAAGCCGAATATCGAGGAGGCCGAGCGACTCGCCCGCGAAGTGTTGGAGCGCGACCCGAACCACATCGAGGGACACATTCTGCTGGCGACGGTTCTTTATGCCCGCGGCGATAGTGGCAAGGCGCTCGAAGAACTCAACACCGCCATCAGAATCGATCCGAAACGCGTCGAATCACACCTCGCCCTCGGCAAGTATTACGCCAAGGTCGGCGACGCGGGTAAAGCCGAAGAAACTCTCCGCTACGCGATCTCGATCAATGATCGGATGGCGCTGCCGCATACCGAATACGGAGTATTTCTCGTGCAGCAGAATCGCCTCGACGCGGCCGAGGCGGAATTCAAGAAAGCCGTCGAAGTTGAGCCGTCGAATCGCGAGATGCGTCTCCTGCTCGCCAGTTTCTATCTCGCCACCGCGAAACAGCTGGATAAGGCGGAGGAAGCCTACAAAGCTCTCGCCGAACTCGACCGCGATAAGCCGGAAGGCCGCGCGGTGCTCGCCGATTTCTATTCCACCGTCGGGCGCTACGATGAAGCGGTGAACATCTACCAGGAGGTCGTCGCGAAATCGCCCGAGTACACGCGCGGTCGGTACCGTTTGGGCGAGATCATGCTCCAACGCGGCGATGTGAAGGGCGCGACCGCTCAGGTCGATGAAGTCCTGAAGAAGAACCCGCAGGATATGCAGGCGCTTCTCTTGCGTTCGCGCCTGCGGTTGCAGGGCGGGCAGCCGAAGGAGGCCATCGAGGACCTCAAGGAAGTATTGAAGCAGGAGCCGCGCTCGCGCGCCGGGCTCTACTTCATGGCCGAAGCCCAGTTTCGCGCCGGGTTGACCGATCAGGCGCGCGTTTTTGTCGGAGACCTCGAAAGGTTTTATCCCGAATGGCCCCCGGCGAAACTGATGCAGGTGCAGATCAACCTCGCGACGGGAGACCCGAAAACCGCGCAGCGCCAGGCGAGCGAACTGCTCGATCGCCTGGCGCAGGCCGCGCCCGACCAGCAGACTTCGCCGCAACTGCTCGATGAGCTGAAGACCAAAGCGCTCACCGCGCGCGGCACGGCAAATTTGCAGTTAAATGATCTGCGCGCGGCGCGCGCCGACATGGAAGCGGCGCGCGCTGCGGCGCCCAACGCGCCCTCCTCTTACGCGAATCTCGCGGCCATCGCGCTGCGTGAGGGAAAGACCGAAGAGGCCGCGCAGAATTACGAGCGCGCGCTCTCGATTGACGGCGCAAACTACGAGGCGCTCGACGGGTTAATCAAGCTCTACGCCGCACAGCAGCGCTACGATCAAGCGTATGCGCGGATCGATCAGGCGCTCGCCGAACGGCAGAACAACGCCGCGCTCCATTTCCTCAAGGCGCAGATTTACGGCTTCCAGGCGGATTCCGCCGGGGCCGAGAGAGAGCTGCGCCGGACGATCGAACTCGATAAAAGTTACCTGGCGGCCTATTCGGCGCTCGGCGCGCTCTACATCAATTTGAGGCAGCCTGATCGCGCCATCGCCGAGTATCGCAAGGTCACCGAGCAGCGCCCCGATGATGCGACGACGCATACTCTGATCGGCATGATCGAAAACGGCCGCAACAATCTCGACGCGGCGATCGAGAATTACCGCCGCGCGCTCTCGATCGATGCCAACAATGCGATCGCGGCCAATAATCTCGCCGCGCTCTTTGCCGATTCCGGCAAAGGCAATCTCGACGAAGCCGTGCAACTGGCGCAGGGCGTAGTTCAGAAATATCCGGATGAGCCCGGCTTCGCCGATACGCTCGGCTGGGTGTACTACAAAAAGGAATTGTATCCGGCGGCCGTCGAACAATTGCGAAAGGCCGTTGATAAGTCTGTCGCCAGAAAGAGCGACAACGCGCTCTACCGTTTCCATCTCGGAATGGCGCTCGCCGGCAAGGGCGATAAGGGGCCGGCGCGCGAGCATCTACAGACGGCGCTGCGTCTCGGCGAAGAAGAAGCGCGGCGCGGCAAAGAGTTCGCCCACGCGGAAGAAGCGCGCCGAACTCTCGCGACCCTGTAAAAGCAGTGGCGTACCGCGCTCCATCCCGCGAGGTGGAAATTGATCGCGCGCGAAAAGGGGATATCAGCCCGGTGCGCTTCTCGTCCCGCCTGTGCGCAGGATGCGCGCCCGGTGAGAAATGGACGCGAATGTTGAACGAGTTACTGGGAGTGTCGAAATGAGTGTTGAATTCCGTCAGCGAACGCCGGCCGAATATGCGCATATCGTCTGGAGGCGCAAGTGGCTGATCATACTTCCGACCATCGCCTTTA
>JANOGZ010000595.1:0-10232 GCA_031406255.1 Pyrinomonadaceae bacterium
ATGGCGACGAGTACGTTTTGAACGGAAGGAAATGGTGGACTTCGGGAGCGGGCGACCCGCGCTGCCGCATCGCGATCTTTATGGGCAAGACTGATGAGCATGCCCCGCGCCATCAGCAGCAGTCGATGATTCTCGTGCCGATGGATGCGCCGGGAGTGCGCATTCAGCGGATGCTCAGCGTCTTCGGTTACGACGACGCGCCGAACGGCCATGCCGAAGTGGTTTTTGAGAACGTGCGGGTGCCCGCCGCGAATATGCTGCTCGGGCCCGGCCGCGGCTTCGAGATCGCGCAGGGTCGTCTCGGGCCCGGAAGGATTCACCATTGCATGCGCTTGATCGGTCTCGCCGAACGTTCGCTCGAAGCGATGTGCCGGCGCGTCGGCGAGCGGACGGCCTTCGGCGGGCCGCTGGCGGCGCAGGGGAAGATTCGTTATGACCTCGCCGAATCGCGGATCGAGATCGAGCAGTCACGTTTGCTGACTCTCAAAGCCGCATCCATGATGGATCGGGTGGGTAATAAAGGGGCCGCCGCCGAGATCGCGATGATCAAAGTGGTCGCGCCAAATATGGCGCAGCGTGTTATCGACCGCGCGATACAGGCGCACGGCGGCGCGGGCGTCAGCGATGATTACGGGCTCGCTCACGGATGGGTGGCGGCGCGGGCGTTGAGAATCGCCGACGGGCCAGACGAAGTGCATCGCGAATCCATCGCCAAGATCGAGTTGCGACGGTATGAAAAACCGACGGGTTCGAGGGCGTGACGAGTTAACGCTTCGTCGGCTTGGCGAGCTCGTGGATCGTTCCCAGTTCGCCCGCTTCACGACGCGCGCGCAACACTTTTTTATCAAACTTGCCGACGCTCGTCTTCGGAATCTCTTTGACCAACGCCCAGCGCTCGGGCACCCACCACTTGGCGACGCGTTCGGCGAGAAAGGTGCGCAATTCTTCGGGCGTCGTCGCCGCGCCTTCGCGCAGCACCACGCAGGCGAGCGGTCGCTCATCCCAGCGTTCGTCGGGGACGCTGATGACGGCAGCTTCGACAACCTCCCCGTGGGCCATCAGCGCATTCTCCAGCTCGACCGAGGAAATCCACTCGCCTCCCGATTTGATCACATCTTTGGAGCGATCCGTGATCTGTATATACCCGCGCCGATCGACGGTGCCGACATCACCCGTGCGCAGCCACCCGTCATGGAATTTCTCCGGCGCATCTTCGCCGTGATAACTGCCGGTGATCCACGGGCCGCGCACCTCGATTTCGCCAACCGCTTCGCCGTCCCAGGCAAGTTCTGTCTCGCCATCAACGATACGTAATTCGACTCCGGCGACGACCCTTCCGGTCTTCGTTCGCCACTGCAAGTCTTCCTCCGGTGATGCTCCCTTGGGCGGATGCGCGATCGCGCCCATCGGACTCGTCTCGGTCATCCCCCATGCCTGCACGATGCGCACATTATGGCGTTCCTGAAAACGTTCGATGAGCGCCGGAGGAACCGATGCGCCCCCGCAAATCACGAGGCGAAGAGTCGAGAAATCCACCTCGTTGGTTTCCGCATAGCGCAGCATTTCGTTCCAGATCGTCGGCACCGCGGCCGCCACTGTCGGATGCTCGCTATTCATGTAGCCCGCCAGCGGTTCGGCCTGAAGGAATTTTCCGGGCAGCAAAAAGTCGGCGCCGGAGAGCCATGCCGCATAGGGTATGCCCCACGCGTTGGCGTGAAACATCGGCACAATGGCGAGGATGCGGTCATGCTCGGTGAAGCCGAAAGTTCCGGCGGTGCAGATGCCGAGCGTGTGCAGAAAGCTCGAGCGATGGCTATACACTACGCCTTTCGGATTTCCGGTCGTGCCGCTCGTATAGCACATCGCGGCCGCCGCGCGCTCATCAATCTCGGGCCACACGTAGCCGGGTTCTTCCACGCCGATAATCTCTTCATAACGCAGGACGTTCTTACCCGGCAATGCCCCTTCGACATCTCCATCGCCGACGATGATGAAGTGTTCCACGTTGTTCAGATCGCCAGCGACGCGCGCCAGCAGCGGGACGAGCGAATCATCGACGATGATGATGCGGTCTTCGGCGTGCCCGATGATGTACGTGAGTTGTTCCGGAAAAAGCCGAATGTTAAGCGTGTGGAGAACCGCGCCCATCGCCGGCACGGCGAGATACGCTTCGATGTGCTCCTGCGTGTTCCAGCAAAAGGTGCCCACCCGATCATTTTCCCGAATGCCCAAACGCCGGAGCGCCGCCGCGAGCCGTTCGGCGCGCGCCGCGACGTCGGCGAACGTCGCGCGCCGGGCTTCCGTCCCCAGCCACGTCACGATCTCGCTGCCGGCATGGACTTTTGCGCCATGACGCAGAATGCCGGGTATCGTCAGCGGCCAATCCTGCATTGTACTTTGCATCGTCATATCCTCACATGATCTTAGAATTTGAGATTCCAACACAATTGGCCTTCGGTGGCGCACGTTCCTGCACGGGGTGGGATCACGGCGAGGATTCTATCACAAGCAAATTTCAGAGACTGCTCAAAAGGCTCTGCTTGTTGCTAGACGTTACGACGGCTCTGCTCGCCCCATGCGTCGGGCGTGATCAGCGCCGCCGCGCGCCGTCGACAACATGGCGCGCGATGATCATGCGCTGAATCTCAGAGGTTCCCTCGTAAATCTGAAACACTTTGGCGTCGCGATAGAGTTTCTCGATGACGTAATCTTTGACATAGCCGTAACCGCCGAAAATCTGCAGGGCCTCGGAGACGGCCCGCACCGCCATATCCGCGCTGTAACATTTCGCCATCGCCGCCTCGGCCGCGACCCCTCGCTCGCCCCGATCCGCCAGCCACGCGGCGCGCCAGCTGAGCAGGCGCGCGGCCTCGATCTCCATCGCCATATCGGCGATCTTGAATTGAATCGCCTGGTGCTCGGCGATCGGGACGCCGAAAGTTTTACGATCCAGCGCATAACTGACGGCCTCTTCCAGAGCGCGCCGCGCCAGTCCGACCGCGGCGATGGCGACGCCCGGCCGCGAGTGATTAAACGTCTGCATCGCGATCTTGAAGGCATCGCCTTCCGCGCCGAGCAAATTTGTTTTATGAACGCGCACATCTTCGAGC
Source organism: Pyrinomonadaceae bacterium (assembly GCA_031406255.1). Classification (GTDB taxonomy): domain Bacteria; phylum Acidobacteriota; class Blastocatellia; order Pyrinomonadales; family Pyrinomonadaceae; genus JANOGZ01. The sequence continues at coordinate 3,111 of JANOGZ010000595.1, forward strand.
ATCAGTTGCGCCGTATTTGAAGCGCGCTGACCCATCTTGTCATCTTTACGCCCGGGTTGAACGCCTTCTTGTTCGCGCTCGACGAGGAAAGCGCTGATTCCCTTATGGCGCGCGGCGCGATCCGTGACGGCGAAGACGACGTACCAGTGCGCGTAAGAGGCGTTGGTGATGAATTGTTTGGTGCCGTTCAGGATATATTCGTCGCCGACGCGCTCGGCCTTCGTTTGCATCGCGGCGACATCCGAACCGCCATTCGGCTCCGTGACGGCGTAGGCGGCGAGCTGGCGCTCATTGACGAGACGTCCGAGATAGTTACGCTTCTGCTCATCGGTGCCGGCGATCAACAGCGGCAGCGTGGCTATCGTATTGATGCCGAGGACTCCCGAAATACCGGTGCAGCCCCACGACAATTCCTCGCCGATCAGCACTTCTTCAAAGAGGCCGACGCCGGGGCCGCCATACTCGGCCGGGACATTCAAATTCGTCAGCCCGACCTCATGCGCCTTCTCGATCACGGGAAACGGATACTCGGCGGTTCGGTCATAGTGCTCCGCGACCGGAATGATCTCATGCATCGCGAATTCATGCGCCAGTCGCCGGAATGCTTGCTGCTCATCGGTTAAGCTGAAATCAGGCATTACTATCAACCTCCACCGAACGTCCCTTAACATTCGGTCCAGCGCTTACAACTCGGAGACATTCGTTTGAACCCGCCGCTCGTCAATCAGTGAAGCGGCATGTTCGCTGAGGACGTCCATAAACGACGACGGGAAGGCCCCTTCGCCGGGCAACAATTCATCGCACGCGACGCGCGTGAGCAGCGCTGCCGTCGCATCACCACTGCTCGCCTGACGCGCGGCCAGTTCTGCCATCCAGGCTATCTCAAGCAAGCTCCCGAGACGGTCTACAATGCGTCGCGCGTGCCTCTCGCCCCAGCCCCGATCGGTGACCTGTTCGCTCGATAAAATTCTCTGCATCTCGGCTAGCGCGCTCGTAAATCTACGGTTGGTTCCGGCGAGAAAATCGCGCGGCCAGCCTTCGCGCGCCGTTTTCACGGCGGCCAGCCAGCGGTCGAACAGACGCGAACGCCGCGCGTCGCGCATGATCTGCAAACACAGCGTGTTGTGCGTCCCCTCCCAGGTTTCGACGATCAGCGCATCCCGCAGCAGCCGGGGCAGCACCGTGAAATCTTCGACGATGCCGTTTCCGCCGAAGATGAGAATGGCCTCGCGAACAGAATTGGTGAGCGTCGCGGCGGTGCGATACTTGGCGAGGTTCGTCAGAAACCGTTGCCACATCGCCTGATCCTCGGAGACGGGCGCTTGCCCGTGCTCATCGATGAGCGCGATCAGGCGCAATGTCAGCAGACGCTGCCGCCACAAACGCGCGAGCAAAGTGAGCAGCGTTTCCTGCACCAGCGCGTAAGAGACGATCGTGTGGCCGAACGCCTCGCGCTGGCGCGCGTAGTTACGCGCTTCGAGGAAGGAGCGGTGAAGGAGGCCGCAGCTGTTGATCGCGTTGTGCACGCGCGAGACGTTGAGCACATAATTCATCAACGTTTTGAAACCTTCCTGTGGATCGCCGATCGGGTAGGCGGTCGCCCCTTCAAAGCTGATCTCGGCTGTCGGCAGGGAGCGTGTGCCGAGCTTGTCCTTGAGCCGCTTGAAGCGAAGCTTATTGAGACGGCCATCGGCCAGCACGCGTGGAACGAAAAAGAGTCCGATACCGCTCGTCCCCTTTTCGGCGCGCTGACCGGCGACAGGTGGGTTCGTCTCCGAATCCCGGCGCGCAATGCGTGCGGCGACAGCGAAAAACTCGTCCGGATTGGAGCAGAACCATTTATCGCCGGTCAATGTCCATGCGCCATCACCTGCGGGGTAGGCTTCGGCGCCAAGCGCGCCGACATCCGAGCCGGCCGCGGGCTCGGTCACGAACTGCGCTCCGGCGAAAGGCGTTTTCGTCGATCGCAGGCGCGGCAGGTATTCTTCACAAAGGGTAGCGGAACCCTTCGCTTCGAGGGCGCAGATCAGTCCATCCGTGCAACTGATCGGACAGGTGAGGGAGGCTTCGCCATTGTGTGCGAGCAGATAGACGAGAGCGAATTTGTGAAGCTGGCTCTTCGGCGCCCCCGTGAGGATGCCGAACTCCGCCACCTCGCGCCGCAACTGTGTAACCGGCATACCGAGATCTATTCGCTCGACCGGATTACCCGCGCGGTCATATTTGACGATGCGCGGCAGGTGTTCTGTCCGATTCGAGGCGTTGGCCAGATCATTCCAGCGTTCGGAGACGAGTTCCGCGCACCGTGTGAGCGACGAGAACACTTCGGTCCTGTCGCGCTCCTTCAGCAGATCGCCGAGCAGTACCTGGAAACCCCGATCCTCCTCGAAGAAGTTTGTTCCTTCAATGCCTCTGAATTCCTTCAATTGCGACATGGTTGCTAACTCCGGTTGTTAATATCGAACTCTTATTGCTCACGCACCCGCTCGCGGGATGTTAGTCGGCGATTTGGATCGTTCCCATGGAATCCAATTCATGAATCTGATCTTCGGTGAGCCCTGCTTCGGCGAGGATTATTCGGGAATGCTCGCCGAGCCGCGGCGCAGGAGTGTCAATAGCGCCCGGCGTCTCGGAGAGACGCGGCAAGACTCCCGTCTGCGGCACGGCGCCTTCGACGGGGTGCGCGACGCTGGTAATCAATTCGCGCGCTCGCACCTGCGGATCATAGATCATCTCTTCGAGAGTGTTAACGACGGAGACGCAAGCATCAAGCGGGGCGAACTCCGCGATCCACTCGGCGGCGGTTTTCTCACTCAGCTGATGACTCATCCAGCTGATGATTTCCCTCTGGCTATCGCCCTCATCAAATTGCCTTCGGATAAAATCTTCGCGCCCGAGCTGGCGGCAGAGGGTCGCCCAGAACTTCGGTTCGAGCGCGGCCACGGCGAGGCGGCGATCATCCCGCGTGCGATAAGTGCGGTAACAGGCGTAGCGTCCCGAGAGCGTCGTCTCCCCGGGAGTAGGGGCGATACCCGTCGCGAAGTATTCGGCGAGCGGCACGGCCATCAGGGCGAGGCTGCCGTCCATCATCGAGATATCAACCAGCTGCCCGCGGCCGGTCTGATTCCGGGCCATCAGCGCGAGCAGGATACCGATCACCGCCTGAAGGCTGCCGCCCGCCAGATCGGCGAGCTGCACGCACGGCACCGCAGCAGATCCTTCGTCCCTTTCGACACTCAGCAACGAGAGCAGACCGGCGGTACCAATATAGTTGAGATCATGCCCGGCGCGCTCGCGATACGGGCCGGTCTGTCCGTAGCCGCTAATGGCACAGTAGACGAGTCCTTCGTTCTGCTCGCGGAGGAGCTCGTAGCCCAACCCGAGTCTGGTCATCGTGCCCGGGCGAAAGCTTTCGACCACCACATCGGCCTGAGCAGCCAGCGTGAGAAACAGCTCACGTCCCGCCCCGTGTTTGAGATTCACGGCGAGGCTGCGCTTGTTGCGATTGGTGTAGAGGTAAATGGCGCTCTCGCCTTTGATGCGCGGTCGCGCCAGGCGTGCATGGTCTCCCATGCCGGGCTCTTCGATCTTGATCACATCGGCCCCAAAGTCCGCCAGCATCTGTGTGCAGACAGCGCCGGGCAGCAGTCTGGTCAGATCGAGCACCCTGATTCCATCGAGCGGTTTCATCTTCCTCTTTAAAACTATTCCGGCTCAAAATACAGGACTCCGGGCGGAGAGACCACCCGCGTCCGCACCTGCTTGCGCCGCCTAGGCGAGGCGCCGTTTGAGCATCACCGTCTGCTCACCTTCCTGCACTATTTCGCCACGCTGATTGATCACGGCGACTCCCCAACGCATGACGCCGCGATCCGGTTTCGATGTTTCGCGCTTCTCGGCGACGCGCATCCGCACCGTGATTGTATCCCCGAATTTGATCGCCGCCTTAAAATTCCAGGTCAATTGGAGAAACGCGATCACGGTTTGCTCGAGCGTCACGGTTTGCGTCATAAGCCCGGAGGCGATCGAGAGACCGAGCAGCCCGTGCGCGATGCGCTCGCCGAAGATCGTATTCCGGGCATATTCGGCATCCGTATGAAGCGGATTAAAATCGCCGGAAAGACCCGCAAATGCTACCGTATCGCCTTCTGTCACGGTGCGGCCGCGCGTCACGTATTCGCGTCCGATCTCAAAATCCTCGAAGAACAATGATTCCATGGCGGTCCTTTCACTTTCAGCTGGACTTCAGCTCCATATCGCCTGGTGGTGGTTTGCCGATTGTAATAATCAAACCATACGGCTTCAAACAGGAACGAAAGATTTTCTCATATGCGTTTACGCGGCGGAAATTTTATACTTTTAGTCTCAGACGCAAATAACCCGAAGGGGAGGCGCCGAGCAAGCAGTATCAGAGCGACGATAGCTGAAACTCCATTTCGGGTTAGGATGTGGCGCCGCTGACATTATCACAGTCTCGCTGAAGCAATGCCAAACCTAACCAAACTCCCAAGCAAACGCCAGGCAGCCGTGCTGGCGATAGCCTCTATTTTCCTCGTCCTGGGACTCTGGGCATTTTGGATAGAGCCGTCTCGCGTCATTATCCATCATATAACTTTGCAGATTCCCCGCTGGCATCCCGAACACCGGGAGATGCGCATCGCCATCCTCACAGATCTTCATGTCGGCGCTCCTCATATGGGAGTTGATAAGCTGAAACGGGTGGTCGAGTACACCAACCGTGAAAACCCTGATCTGGTCGTGATCCTCGGTGATCTGGTAATTGATGAGGTCGTCGGCGGGCAGTTTGTCGAGCCTGAACCGATTGCCGAGCAGTTGAAAGGTTTGCGCGCCCCGCAGGGGGTGGTCGCCGTTCTGGGAAATCATGACTGGTCGTATAACGGCGTGAGGGTGACGGAAGCATTGAAGCAGGCCGGCATCGTCGTGTTAGAGAATGGAGCCAGGCGTATTGAGCTCAACGATCAATCATTCTGGATCGTAGGCATTGCCGATTTGTGGACGCGTCAGCCCGATATCAACGGTAGCCTGCGACAGGTTGATGAAACGAACCCGGTGATTTTGATTACACACAACCCGGATATATTCCCGGATGTTCCGCCGCGGGTTAGCCTTACGTTGGCTGGACATACCCACGGCGGGCAAGTCAACATCCCCATCGTCGGTCGGCCTGTCGTGCCTTCCAGATTCGGTCAGCGGTATGCGATGGGTCACATCATCGAGCACGGACGGCATATGTTCGTCAGCGGGGGAATCGGAACGAGCATCATTCCTGTGCGATTCCGCGTTCCTCCGGAAATTATCATAATGAAGCTGACAGCGTGAAGGGCAGTGAAGTGTGCGATGTGCACCAGCGCACGTCATGTGAGTGGATAACGCGGGAGCATCACTTTCAGAGTTTTGTGGCACTCCCGCCATGTGGGGAGGCTGAATTCCCACGCTTCATCGACCTCAAGCTGTAGAATCTCTTGCCACATAACGGGCGCGGGCGGTGTTAAGTACCATAGCAAACGGACCATGTAAGCATCCCCGCCACGGATTTAATGGAGGATGCCTGGACCCCCCTACGAGCCTGAAAAAGCCTTGCCGGTAAAGAGATTGCGCGAACCCGCGCACCTTTAACGAGAGACCGGGCGATCGCGAAAACGCTTTTGCAATCGAAAAGGACGATGTGAAATGAAGACACCCTTGAAATCACCTGTGACCTTCGCATTGATGATCGCTGGCGCACTGATTTTATCTTTCCCGGTCGAAAGCGGAGCCGGGCAAAAGAAATCGCCACAGACGAAGCGATCATCCGTGCCAGTGCAGACAAAAGTGAAAAAAGAGGAGCTGATCGCGCGTCTGGAGAGAAGTATTCCTCAACTGTTGAAGGACGGAGATGTGCCGGGACTTTCGATTGCGCTGGTACGCAATGCCGATCTCGTCTGGCATCATGGCTTCGGCGTGAGGAACGCCATCACGAGGGAACCCGTCACGGATAACACTGTCTTTGAAGCAGCTTCGCTCAGCAAGCCGGTCTTTGCGTATGCCGTCCTGAAATTGGTTGATCAGGGGAAGCTTGATCTGGACGAGCCTCTGAACAAGTATCTGCCCGGTAACTACGATGTCGGTGGGGACGCGCGGGTGAATCAGATCACAGCGCGCCGTGTCTTGAGCCACATGACGGGTTTTCCGAACTGGCGGCCGCGCGGCGACTCGACGTTGAAGATTCATTTCACTCCCGGGACGAAATTCAGCTACTCGGGTGAGGGCTACGTTTATCTTTCGAGGGTCGTCGAGCGCGTAGCGGGCGAGAAGTTAGACGCCTTTATGAAAAGAATGGTCTTTGATCCGTTGGGGATGACAAGCAGTAGTTTCGTCTGGCAAGACGAGTACGATGCGCTGAAGATTTTTACGCACAGCTCAACGGGCGCGCCGACCGGACAGAATAAAGTGACCCAGGCCAACGCCGCCGCGAGTTTACAGACCACCGCGCGCGATTACGGGCGTTTCGTCGCGGCCATCCTGAAGGGGACCGGGCTCAGGAGAGAGATGGCCAGGCTGATGTTGACTCCGCAGGTCAGGGTTGGCGAAGGCACCAACAGTATCGACCGCCCCGTCGGACACCTTTCGCCTTACATCTCCTGGGGGCTGGGCTGGGGATTACAGAACACGGACGAGGGCGTGTCCTTCTGGCACTGGGGCGACAATGGCAACAGCAAAGCGTATGTCGTGGCCTTTGAACAGCAGAAGATAGGCGTGGTGGTCTTCACCAACAGCGCCACTGGCCTCTCCATCATCAGCGAGATCATCAATCAGTCAGTCGGTGGCTTTCAGCCCGCCATTGCCTGGCTCAATTATGAATCTTACAAATCAACCGCGAGAATATTGTTCAAGAATATTCTCGCCAGCGGAGCAGACGGAGCCCTGCGTGAGTATCGCGTGTGGAGGGAAAAACGCGCGACCGATGAAGTCGTCAATGAAGCGCAGATGAACAGAATCGGCTACAACCTGCTGGCGATGAAAAGGGTGAAAGACGCGATCGAGGTCTTCAGGCTGAATGTCGAAGATTACCCGCAGTCATCCAACACCTATGATAGTCTCGGCGAGGCCTACATGGTCAAC
>JANOGZ010000044.1:0-1141 GCA_031406255.1 Pyrinomonadaceae bacterium
CCGCTTCGAGAAGCCGTTCGAGTAAAGCCGTTCCGATGCCTTTGCCTCTGTATTCTGGCGAAACTGCAATCCCTAACTCTGGCGTTTCGTCGTCAATATGAGCGAAGCCCTTTTCCTCTCCGTTCAACAAGCGACACCAGACTGCGCCAATTGGCTGACTGTTTGAATCTACGGCGACAAAGCCTAAATCCCCTGCACGTCCCCAAGTTCGAATATATTTCGCAATCTTCGGGCGGCCTAAAACCTCTCGCGGATATAGCTCCTGCCCTTCGACGTGCAGAGCTTGATAGAACATCTCCCACAAAAAAGGCTCATCCGAAGCAAGGGCGGGTCGAATTGTGTAACTGAACGAATCGGTCATCTCGATCTTCACCTGAAACCGCCGAACGCTGCGATTCACCCGCGCCGAGCGAACAGCCTTCACTTTACATCAGAGGAAGCATCATGAAAAGAATGCTAGCGAGGCGTCGGGTTCAATGACTTGTTGGGCGGCGGGTTAGCTAATCGAAGCTTCCAATTCTTCAATCCGCTGTCTCAACTCTCTGGGAATGGGTGCCTTCTTGTTTTCCTTGTAGCTGAAAGAAACTATTAAGCCAACCCCCTCAGCGGCAACTTTCTGGTGCTTATGACTAACTACCGTATACTCCATCGTAAACCGATCATCTTCAATTTTTGAAACTCGCGCCCCGACGGAAACTTTGTCCGGGTAAGTCAGCGGCATCTTAAATTTGCAACTGGTTGAGGCTAGAATAGGTCCAACTCCTGTTGCCTCCATATACTCCAGGAGATTCAACCTCTCGAAATATGCGATTCTGGCGCTCTCAAAATAGCGAAAGTAAGCAGTGTTATTAAGATGACGGAAAGCATCCATTTCTCCCCAGGCGACTGGTGTTTCGATGACCACTGGACAATGTTTAAGCAAGCTCTCCATCTCAATCTCGTAATCCTTCCGTTCTCAACCATTCAACGATGCCGCCCAACGCCCGAATTGAGCCGGCGCGAGAGCAAGCATTCAATTTACGCCGCAAGCATACATGATGAGAGGCACGCAATTCGAGCGTCCGGTTGAATGAGTTATAGGTGTTCCACGTTCATTTTCCTCTTATCTGCCTTAGACAAGAGCTTGACTCAAGTCTTAGCT
>JANOGZ010000060.1:0-1441 GCA_031406255.1 Pyrinomonadaceae bacterium
CCGTCGAGCACGCGGTCGTTCGCGTGGCACTGCTGGCAGCCCGCCTCCATGTTCTCTTTGTCCCAGAGCGGGAACAGCCAGTGCTTGTTCTGGCCGTGCGCTTTGACGAGATCGGTCGTCGCCCGACCATTGCCGCCATGACAACTCGAGCACCCGAACTCTTCCGGGTTGTGGATCTCGAGCAGCTCTTTGTTCGGATGGCTGACGAAGGCGCGCGCCAGCCGGTCCGGATTTTTGCGGCTCCCCTTCATCGCCGCCGGCGACAATTCCAGAGGCTCGCGGACGCCGAGGTGGCATGTCTCGCAACGATCGACGATATCGACGCTCCTCACGTTGATCTGACGCAGCGAATAGTCAAAAGTCTCATTCTTTTTGATCAGCGCGGCGATCTGCTGGTCGGTCAGGCCGATCATGTTCTCTTTCAGGTACTGATCGCGCTTTTTGGCCAGCTCATTCGCTTCTTTGAGGAGTTCGGCGCGCTCGACGAGCAGCTTCGCCTTCTGATCCTTCAGCTGGTTATAGCGCTGCTCGATCTGCGGAAACGTGAGCTTCTCTTCCCGGGTTTTGCCCGAGCCGTTGCCCTCCGGCATCTCGACGGTGATCGCCTCCTGCCTTATTTCCTCGGCTTCCTTGCGCAGATCTTCCTTGTCGGATTCATCCGAGGCCGACTCGATCCGGTAGTTGATGACGCTGATGTTACCGCGCGCATTCTGGAAGGGGTCGGTGATGACGGCCAACTGGTCATCAATCAACCCGACCTGCTGATCAATCTCCTTCTTGCGCGGATCGGCCGCCCCCGCGGCCGCTTTCGCCTCGGCGTCCAATTGCTGGTATTCCGCGCTCGCTTTGACCTCTTTTTCCGTCAGGTTGCCCGTTCTCTTGAGTCTCTTCAGATAGCGGTTGTAGCGCTGGACGAAGGTGCGCTGGACGCTCTTCCACGGGCGCTGGCCATAGACTTCATCGTAGAGCGCCCAGGCGAGCGTGCCCGTCAGGAGCAGTGCGCAAACCAGCAGGATGCTGCTCGTTGAGCGGCTGATGATCGGATCGGCGGTCGGTGCTTCAGGTTCTTTTTTGACGAGCGAATCGGTGTCAGGAGTATCAGCCATGCGTTTCGTTCCCCCGCGCGAGCTCAAACGTTAAACCAGGGCGTGACCCATACATATTTGATCGTTAATACCAACCGTAAAAATATCTTGACCGGTAAGGCGATCAGCACAGAGATCGCAAAAAACTGGAACGTGAGATATTGCAGGATGCTCGTGCGGGCCAGAATCTTGCGCTCGAATTCGTTGCGCGTCATCAGCCAGTGAAGGAAAAGGCCCGCCAGCACGAAGAACCCTCCGACGACGATCGCCCCGAAGATGGCTTTCCCCACACGCTGGTGATCCCCACGAACTCATGCAGGTCCCTGTTCTTATCGAACACCACCGCGTTGTGATCC
>JANOGZ010000066.1:0-1616 GCA_031406255.1 Pyrinomonadaceae bacterium
GCGCTTCGAAGGCGGACGGCTCCAACTGGTAAAGCGCCGCGCGGCCGGGATACCTGGCCGCCCCGCGCAGGTCCTCTTCGATGCGCAGGAGCTGATTATATTTCGCAATGCGGTCGGTGCGTGAGAGCGAGCCGGTCTTGATCTGTCCGGCGTTGGTCGCGACGGCGAGGTCGGCGATAAAGGTGTCTTCGGTTTCGCCGGAGCGGTGAGAGATGACGGCGGTGCGGCGGTTGATCCGGGCCAGCTCGATGCACTCGAGCGTTTCGGTGAGGGTGCCGATCTGATTGACTTTAATCAAAATGGAATTGGCGACGCCGCGCTCGATACCCTTTCGTAAAAAAGAGGTGTTGGTGACGAAAAGATCGTCGCCGACGAGTTGGAGGCGCCCCCCGAGTTCATCCGTCAGAGTCTTCCAGCCGTCCCAGTCGTTTTCCGCCATTCCGTCTTCGATCGAGATGATCGGATACTGCTCGGCCCAGCTCTTCCAGTAAGCGACCATCTCATCGCTCGATAATTTGCGCCCGTCGGATTTTTTAAAGTGGTAAGAACCGCGTTCGTAAAACTCGCTGGCTGCTGGATCGAGCGCCAGGAAGAGGTCGCGTCCGGCGGCGTACCCGGCCTGCGCGACGGCTTCCAGAATCGTCTCGATGGCTTCCTCGTTCGAGCGGAGGTTGGGAGCAAAGCCGCCTTCATCGCCGACGCCCGTTGCCAGGCCGCGCTTCTTCAGGACGCTCTTGAGCGCGTGAAAAACCTCTGCGCCGACGCGCAGGGCGTCATGAAAAGTCTCGACGCCGGTGGGCATCACCATGAATTCTTGAAAATCGACATTATTATCGGCATGCGCGCCGCCGTTCAGGATATTCATCATCGGTACGGGCAGGGTGCGCGCATTGGCACCGCCGAGATAACGATAGAGCGGGATTTCGAGAAAGGCGGCGGCGGCGCGCGCCGTCGCCAGCGAAACGGCGAGGAGCGCGTTGGCGCCGAGCTTCGACTTGTTTTTCGTGCCATCGAGCGCGACGAGCGCCGCGTCAATCTCAACCTGATCGAGCGCATCCATCCCCTCGATCTCGGGCGCGATATGGTCGAGAATATTCTGTACGGCGCGCAGCGTGCCCTTGCCGCCATAGCGCTTCCGGTCGCCATCGCGCAGTTCGACCGCTTCGTGCTCGCCGGTTGAGGCGCCCGAAGGCACGGCGGCGCGCCCCGTCTCGCCGCCGATTAAAACCACTTCCGCTTCCACCGTCGGGTTCCCACGCGAGTCGAGAATCTCGCGCGCATACACGCCGTCAATCATGCTCATAATGATAAGCACACTCCTGCTTCAAGATATATGACATTCAATGGATCGAAACCTGTTATGTCCTTGACGTAAGATAATACGCGACCGGCAACATTCGGACAAATTGTGTGGAGTAATAAAAGAATCTGCAACCACCCGCCAGCGCCAGGGCGCGGCGTGGAATACGCCAGGCGACGACCATCCTGATGTCATCCCGTGATGTGTTTGTCCCTTAATTTTGTGGCTCCGAGCCGTGAATAGATTGACAACTCAACGCACCTGCCGTACTTTACAGGTGATCATTCGAGCGGTTGTGTTAAGCCTGAACGGTCTC
>JANOGZ010000081.1:0-5927 GCA_031406255.1 Pyrinomonadaceae bacterium
ATCGCGCCCGACGACTCGTTGCCCACATCCAAAAGTAACAAAGGTGCGCCGCACGCCAAAACGATAACTCCAAGCACCATCAAGGTGAGCGACGAAACGAAAGCGCCCACGGTCGTCGCGCATCCCGTCCTCGGACGTCTGCTGATCTTTGATGCGACCGATAGCGACACGCCGGTCGGCGACCTGCCCGGACACGAGCAGGGAAGCTTGGCGCTCGTTGCGGCCGGGGAAGCGGGCGCGCTGCTGCGGATGCCCGCGACGCCGCCGGAAGCAAATCTCTGGCAGCGCCAGACCGAGGTGAATCTGACGGTTGACGGCTCGATCTCCGCCACTATTCGCGATCACGCGGCGGGACAGTCGGCAGCGCGAGCGCGACGCATGTTCAACAATCGCTCGCGCACGGAATTCGCGAAGGTCATCGAAAGGTGGATCACCACGAACGGTGCCACGCTGGCGAAGCTATCAAAGGTTGAGCCAAGGGATAATCATACGGAGGGGCGGTTTACGGTTGACATCGAATTCACCGCCGACCGCTACGCGCAACTAATGCAGAACCGTCTGCTCGTTTTCAAACCGGCGGTGGTGACGCGCAGCCAGTCCGTCTCGTTCATCGAGCCGACACGCAGGCATCCGGTAGTGCTCGAATCAGAAGTTTTCAGCGAGACCGTCCGCGTCCATTTACCCGCCGGCTTCGAAGTGGATGAACTACCAGCAGCGGTAAAAATTGATGTTCCCTTCGGCGCTTATACGGCCAGCTACGAAGTCAAGGACGGGCAGCTTTTATTCACACGCACGTTCGTGCAGCGTGCCTCCACGATCCCGGCCGAGCAGTACGGGGCAGTGCGCGACTTCTTCAATACCATTCGCGCCAGCGAAGAAGCCCCGGTCGTACTGATTAAAACTTGAGTGAGGGGGGCAGGACCCGTCCCGTTTGTCTCCATTTCTGCCGAGCGTAAAGCTCAATGAGTTAACCCGTCAGGGAGTCGTGAGTGAGACTCCCTGACGGATTTAGTTTGGCAGCCTGATCGTAAATTGCGCTCCGCCTTCAGGGGCGCTGGCCGCCGTGAGTGTGCCGCCATGCTCCGTGATGACGCGATGCGCGAGCGCGAGGCCGACGCCGTGCCCTTTTGATTTAGTGGTGAAGAAGGGAATAAAGATGCGTTGCAGGTCTGCCGCCGGAATCCCGTCGCCCGTGTCCTCGATTTAGAGGACGGCCCAGTCATGGCCAGCCGCATCGCGCTCGCGCCTGCCGCACACCTGAACCGATCGTTCCTCCCTCTCTTCGCCGATGGCTTCGGCGGCGTTCCGCAATAGGTTGAGAAGCGCCTGGCGAAGCATCCGCTCGTCGGCGCGGACTTCCGAGAAGTCTCCCTCGTAAAGAAAAGTGATGCGCCGTTCTTCAAAAAAGGCGTGTAATTCCGCGGCGCAATCTTCGATCAGCTCGCGTAAGGAAACGTCTACGAGGTCGAGCGGTTGCGGGCGCGCAAAGTTAAGAAAGGCCGTGATCATATCCGAGAGATTGCGCACTTCCTGGAGCATCGCAGAAGCGGCTGCCCGACCGCTTTCATCGAGATTGAAGGTCTGCAAAAGTTGCGCATATCCATGAAGCGTGGCGAGCGCGTTTTTAAATTCGTGGGCGAGACCCGCCGACATCTCGCCGAGGCTCTCCAGATTTCTTTTAAGCGCGACCGCTTCACGCAATTGCGCAACTTCTGTGAGGTCTGTCAAAAGGCAGAGGGCTCCGCGCGCCCCGCCACGCCCGACCGCCGGGTCAATCGGCGCAACCGTCGCTCCCAAACGCTTGAGTCGACCATCTGCGGCTGTTGAAGAAACTTCCTCGCGTTTGTACACCTCGCCCGTTTCGAGGCAGCGCTCGACCATCTCGGCCAAATCCGGCGCGCTGCGCAGCAGGCTTCTGAGGTGCTCACCTTCCCCGTCGGTGGTCTCCAGCAGGGCCCGTGCCGGAGCGTTGACCACCGTCGCGTGCCCCTGCGTGTCGAAGGCGACGAGACCCGATGGCACGCTCGCGACGATGCGCTCGCTAAACTTCTCGGCCGAGACGGCACGCGCGCTCGCCTGCGCGCTCAGTATTTCCAGTTCGCGCTGCTGCGCGCGAAGCTGCGCGACCACGCCCTGAAAAGTTTCGAGGACGAATTCGGCTTCGTCGCGCGATCCGCGGGAGCGCGCCGCGCCCACAACGGGAGCGCGTTCCGCTTCATTTACCAGTTGGCGGTAGGGCCGCACGAGCCAGCGCGGCAGAAGCAGTACGCCCGGGACGCTGACCACGAGCGAGATAAAAAAAACCGTGAGCAGCACCGGCACGCGCCCCAGGCGCGTCGCGGGAGACATCATGACCAGCGTCAGCGTGAAAAGATTGGCGAGCAATAGCAGCCCGACCACAAGCGCCAGCGCCAACTGCACACGATTTTCGTAACGCGGCAACATATCAGGAATCCGCAGGTGCTAATCAGGGGCCGGGGAGAAAAGTCTGTAGAGCAACCCGCGCGCAACACCAATCAAAAAACGCGAATGTTAGGGGAAGAACTGCCGTGCATACCAGGTGACGATATATGTGCCGACGAGCAGGCTGATGATCGCGCCGAGGCCGAGAAAGATGCCGAACGGCAGAAGCATCTGCATATCACGCTCGCGGCGGTGGAGCATCACGCCGACTCCGGCGAGCGAGCCCGTCACCACGCCGAGGAAGATCGTCAGCACCGTCAGCGGCCAGCCCAGATAAGCGCCGACCATACACATCATCTTGACGTCTCCCAGTCCCATCGCTTCGACGCCGCGCAGACGCTCCCAGAGCCAGCCAACGAGCCATAGCGAACCGCCGCCCACAATCGCGCCGATGAGCGCTCCGGCGAGCGAGACCGCCGGGGTAGGCCATCCGGCCAGCGCGCCCTCGGCGAGTCCTCCGAGACCGTACAGATTCGGTACCAGCAGCCGCGCCAGAAAAGCGAACACAATGCCCGGATAGGTGATCGCGTTCGGCAAAATCATATGCTCGGCGTCGATAAAGATGAGAGCGATGAGGGCGGCGACAAACAGCAGATCGAAAGGAAGCGCGATCGTGAGCCCGGCGCGGAGGAAGACGAGTCCGAAAAGAAGCGCGGTGAGCGCTTCCACCCCCGGATAGCGCGCCGAGATCGACGCGCGACAGGCACGGCACCGGCCGCGCAGCGCCAGATAACTTATCACCGGGATATTGTCATAGGGCCGAATCGGCGTGCCGCACGCCGGGCAACGCGAATTCGGAAATACGATCGACTCCTCGCGCGGCAGACGATAGATCACCACGTTGAGAAAACTCCCGATAATCGCGCCGATTATCATGACGATGGACAGGGCAGGCAGCAGCGGCACGCCTGATGCGTCACTGGGCAGTGGAAGGCTTTGATGTAGAAACATGCGAAGCGTTTTCGGACAGTTCGTCTTTTGTCGGATGTAAAACTTGCTTGACGCCCGCGGCACCTTTAAGCATATTAAGGCTTTGCGCCCGTTTACGAAAGACACAAAATTAAGATTGAGCGGAGAGAGGGAACACCATTGAATCCTCGCAAGCCTATTATTGCGATGCTCGCTATCGGCATCATCGTGCTCATAACGCTGAGCTTTATCCCGTATTCGCTTACCGTCGTCTCGCGCGCCGGGCAGACTGTCGCGGCGGTGGTCGGCACTGTGAGGTTAACTGGTGAGCCCCTCAGCGGAGAGCCTCCCAAGCCTCCCGCCCCGACCTTTGACGTTGCGGTGTGGTATATGTCGCGCGGCGGGGAGCCCGAGAAGCACGGTGTATTGATCGAGGCCATCGATGGACAGAGAGTATTCGCTTCACATAATGCGGATACGGCCTTCAATCCCGCATCGCTCATCAAGCTCGCCACCTCTGTGCTGGCGCTCCGGCGGCTCGGCGCTGATTACCGTTTTGAGACGACGGTGTTTGCCGACGGGGAAGTCGATAAGAAGACGGGCACGCTGCGCGGAAAGCTTTATCTCATCGGGCGTGACCCGACTTTCGGCGACGTCGCGGCGCATCTCGTCGGTGAGGAACTCCGCGCGCGCGGAATCAAGCGCGTCTCGGATGGCGTTTTCGTCTCACCGGAATTTAGCTTCAACTACAGCGAATCAGCGGAGAAGTCGGCGGAGCATGTCATCCGCGTGGCACGCATCGGGCCGGTCAAGAGCGGCGTCGCGGAAGAACCCGCGGGCCGGCCGTTATTCGTTTTTAAGTCATACCCACTGCGCGAAATCCTGCTCTACCTGAATGCGCATTCGAGTAATTTCGTCGCCGAACGCGTCGCCGATATGCTGGGTGGCGCCGCGAGCGTCGAGCGAATGCTGGTTGACGAGCTGAAACTCCCGCCCGGACAGGTCACGATCGAGCGGGCCTCGGGGCGCGGGCGCAATCGTCTGACCGCGCGCGGGGTGGTGATGGTGATCCGCGCGCTCGCCGAAGAAGCGAAGCAGCAGGGTCTGAAATTGGAAGACATCATGCCCGTTGCTAATGACGATGCGGGGACGCTGCGCCGGAGGCTGGCCGAAAGTCCGCTGGAGGGCGCGGTCGTTGGCAAAACCGGCACCCTGACCGCGGAAGTTGATGGCGGCATGGCGAGTCTCGGCGGCATCGTCTATACGAGGGATGCGGGTATGATCGCTTTTGCGATTCTCGATCAGGGAAGCCACATCTCGGAGAACCGGCAACTGGAGGATGAATTGCTCGCAGAAGTGATCTCCGTGCATGATTTGCCCGTGGCGATCCCGAAACAGGACTCACGAAAGTTACTTCCATCCACCAGCCTGCGCATCGAGCCGGTGAGCGGCGCCGGGGAACCCGCGTTCAAAAGCCAGTAACGACGCGGGATAACCTCTCCCGGCTAATCTCCGCGGGCCGACTTGTGCCGCTCGCCCTCCGTCTTTCCGCTTTCACTTTGCATTTCCCAGAGCAGAACGTGCTTGAGAAAGGCGTGGTGGGCGGCGAAGCGGGCGATGCAGAGGCCGGCCAGTCCATCGCGAAAGCCGGCCTTGAGAAGAAAGCTACGGGTGAAGGCGGCCGGAGCGGCCAGCAATATGCGAAGCGGTGATGTACGGCGTCCGCTTTCGAACATCTGTCGTGCGGCCAGCGGCGCATAACGCTCGCCAATCATCCGGTGATGATGCGCCGCATCACGCACGCTATAGTGCAGAATATCACCTCGCAGGGTTTCTATCCGCGCGTCGCCATCCATTCGGATTGATTCATGCACATGCGCCCCCTGCCAGCTTCCGCGCGTCCTTTTGTAAAGCCTCAACTGGTGATCCGGATACCATCCGCCGCCGCGAATCCAGCGTCCCATGTAGAAAGAGCGGCGCGGGATACGGTAGCCGTCGGCGAGTTGCGCCTCATCCCCTGAGAGCAGGGCTTCGAGTTCGCCGCGCAATTCCAGTGAGACGCGCTCGTCCGCATCCAGACTGAAAATCCAGTCGTGCGCGGCCGCGGTGGCCGCAAACTCCTTCTGCGCGGCAAAGCCCGGCCAGGGGCGCTCGATCACGCGTGCGCCGCAGCCGCGTGCGAGCTCGCGCGTCGCGTCGCTTGATCCGGAATCAACGACCAGCACTTCATCAGCCCACGCGACCGATTCGCAGGCCGCGCCGATATTATCGGCTTCATTAAGGGTAATGATGGTGGCTGTTACTCTCAAGACAGTAGACGCATGCGCCGGAGCTCCGACAAGTGTGCGAGAGCGCGCCTCTGGAGCATACGAACACGGGTGACAACGCGTCAACAGATGAGGCAAGGTCTATTCATTCTCAGTTTCTCAAGTCTGCGCCCCGAAGGGGCGACGGATTTTAGCCGGTGGCCAGCCGTAAGGCGCCGCCACCGGATTACAGGTCCCAAAACAATTACGCGCTCCGGCAGGAGCGCCGGATATTGCCGCCATTGATCC
>JANOGZ010000102.1:0-9283 GCA_031406255.1 Pyrinomonadaceae bacterium
GGGCAGTCCGGCGGGCGCCGCACTCTCTCTGTGTGTGTGTGCGGCACTGAAATTAAGCCCTTTGCAGTCGGGCTGCCTGGCAGGAGAAATAGTTATGGGAATGACAGTTGGTGGGAGTGGCAGCTATAACGCCGACATTAACGTCACCCCGATGGTCGACGTGATGCTGGTGCTGTTGATCATCTTCATGGTGGTGACCCCGTTCTTGCAGTCCGGCGTCTCGGTGGCGCTTCCGCGCGAGATGAGGAATCCGGATGCGGACCCGGCGATCATCAAAGAATCTTCGGTGGTGGTGGCGATCACCCAGGACAGCCAGATCTACATCGGCAAAGTCAAGATCGATAAGACGGAATTGAAGGATAAGATCGAGACCAAGATGAGCGACAAGGCGCCCGATGAGCGCATCGTGTACATCCGCAGCGATGTCAATGCCAACTACGGCAACGTCGTCGAAATCATCAACTTGATCCGGGACGCCGGGATCGATCAGATCGGTTTGGTCGCCGATAAAAAGAAGGGCGCTGGTGAAGGCGCTGAGGCTGCTGCCCCCGCTCCCGCTCCCGCAACCTAAACGGTAACGATCAGATGCGCGGACGCCACGTCAGGGGTACGTCCTCGCGTTGAGTGGCGAAAGCCTTTTTCGGCGGACGACGGAGGATTCATTATTTATGGGAATGAGTGTAGGGAAGGGCGGAGGAGGTGGCGCCGCCCCGAATATCAACGTTACACCGCTCATCGATGTGCTGCTGGTGCTGCTGATCATCTTCATGGTAATACAACCCTTAAAACCGACGCGCTTCAAGGCGCTGGTTCCGGAGAAGAGCGAAGAGTTGCAGCAGGAAGCCAAGCAGAGTCCGCGCACGCTCGTGATAGATATCGCCAAAGACCTCAAGGTTAAACTGACGCGGGGGGCCGACCTGATCGCCGAAGCGTCGGTCAATGATCCGGGCAAAGTGGCGGCGCGCCTCGCGCAGGAATTCCAGGAACGCAAAGCCACCAACGACTGGAAGCCGGGCATGGAGAACCGACCGGAACTTTCTGCCGAGGAGCGCATCGAAAGGACCGTCTTCGTCAAAGCGCCGCAGTCCTTCAGGTACGGCGAGGTCGTCAAGGTGATCGACGCCATCAAAGGCGCGGGAGCCAATCCGGTCGGCTTGCAGACGGAAGCCCTGGAACAGTAGCGTCGAGCAACGACCGTCTTCAAAAATGGTGTTCCGCTGTCTGTCTTGAAAGATAGGATCTGGCAGCGGAATGCTCTTCACCTAAGAAGTGGTGCCGATCCGATATTAAATCTCTCTTGTGGAGTCACTAACCGATGAAACCCTCTCAAACCAGGGTCGCTCTGATGCTCCTCCTGATCGCGCTGACCGCGACCTCCTCCGGATGCGGCGTTATCAACGGAATTCGCGCCAAGAATGAGTTGAATGAAGGCGCCGGCGCCTACAAAGCAGGGAAATTCGTCGAGGCGCAGCAGCATTTCGAAAGAGCTTTGGAGCTTGATCCGGGGCAACAAAACGCCCCCATCTTTATCGCGCGCTCGATACATGCGCAGTATCGTCCGGGCGTTCTAACGCCGGAGAATATCGATAAGGCGAAAGCTGCGATTGCCGCTTATCAGAAGGTGATCACCAATGATCCGAGTAATGATGATGCCTTCAACGCCGTCGCTTACCTGTACCGTCAGATCAAGGAAGAAGACTCAGAGAGCAAGTGGTTGATGGCGCGCGCCAATCTTGAGTCGGCGCCGAAAGAGAAACGTTCAGATGCCTTCACCGTGCTCGCCAGCAAACGATGGAACTGTTCGTTTGAGATCACCGAGCAGAAGGATAACAAGGCGACCGTGATGAAGGACGGGAAGCCGATCATTCAATTTAAGAAAGGCAACCCGGCAGACATTGACAAGGCGCGCGGGTGCGCGATGGATGGGCTGAAGCTGGTTGAGCAGGCGATCAGCCTGAACCCGGATAATGAATCCGCCTGGTCATACAAGACCAATCTGCTGCGCGAAATGGCCAAGTTCGCCGAGATGGAAAACAACACGGAAGAGAAGGCCAAATATGAGCAGCAGGCAACCCAGGCGCTCGAGCGCAATACAGAGCTAAACAAGCAGAACAAACTGAAGAAAGAGGCGGAGGCCAAACAGTCTCCGGCAGCGACAAGCTAAAACGGTAGCAGACGCCGACGAGGGGGGGCGCGGCCCCGGTTCGACGCCGCAGACGCGCCTTGCGGAGACAGGTGATGCTCGACTTTCGGATCGAGCATCACCTATTATTTTCAGGATGGGAATAAGGCGCCGGAGAACATCTGGCCCGATTTCCGCATCTTAATAATTCGCAAATCTTTTATCGCGCATGATTCGCATCGAAGAAATAGTGGAGAAAGTTGGCCGCAATCACCCGCAGGCCGACCTTGACCTCCTGCGCCGCGCATATTTTTTCTCGGCCCGCGAGCATAAAGGACAGACGCGCGCCTCGGGAGAGCCCTATCTCGTGCATCCGCTTGAGGTCGCCAACATCCTGGCGGAAATGCGGCTTGACGAGATATCTGTGGCGACCGGATTGCTCCACGATGTGGTCGAAGACACACTCGTCGAGCCGGAGGAGATAAAAAAATATTTCGGCGACGAAATAGCGCATCTGGTTGATGGGCTGACCAAGATCGCGCAGATCAGTAACACTTCGCGCGAGGAGCAGCAGGCGGAAAACGTGCGCAAGATGCTGCTGGCGATGGTTGATGACGTGCGCGTCGTGCTCGTCAAGCTCGCCGATCGTCTCCACAATATGCGGACGCTCGGCTATCTGCGACCCGAAAAGCGGCGTCGCATCGCGCAGGAGACGCTCGATATCTTCGCGCCGATCGCGCATCGTCTCGGGATGGGCCGCTTGCGCAGCGAGCTTGAAGACCTCTCGTTTCAACATCTTCATCCGGAAGATTACCGCGCGCTTGCCGCGCAGCTCGAGAAAAGACGCCCGGAACACGAGGCTTTTCTACAAAACATCACGATGCGCATCGAAGAGAAGATGCGCGAAGCGGAAGTGCCGATCGTGCGCGTCGAAGGTCGTGTCAAACGGCTCTATTCGATCTGGAAAAAGCTGCACCGCCAAAAAATCGAGCTCGATCAAGTTTATGATTTGGTCGCCGCGCGCGTTATTACCCCGGACGAGGATCGTCACTGCTACGCCGCGTTGGGCGTTATCCATAACAGCTGGCGGCCCGTGCCGGGGCGTATCAAAGACTGGATCGCGACCCCGCGCGATAACCTCTACCAGGCGCTTCACACGTCCGTGATCGGCACCGAAGGCCAGCCCTTCGAGGTTCAGATTCGCACAGAGGAGATGCACCGAATCGCCGAAGACGGCGTCGCCGCCCACTGGAAGTACAAAGAGGATGCGCGCGGCGCGCGTGAAGACGATGAGGCTTTCCAGTGGCTGCGCTCGCTCGTCGAGTGGACGCAAGAGGTCAGAGATTCACGCGATTTTATCGAGTCATTGAAACTCGACCTCTACCCGAAAGACGTCTATGCCTTTACGCCGATGGGCAAGGTGATCCAGTTGCCGCGCGGCGCGACGCCTGTAGATTTCGCCTATTCGATTCACTCGGAGGTCGGGAATAGATGCACGGGGGCGCGCATCAACGGTCGTATCGTACCGCTGCGCTCGGCCATTCAAAACGGCGATGTCATCGAAATCCTGACCTCCCCCAACGCACGCCCTTCGCGCGACTGGCTGAACTTCGTCGTTACCTCGCGGGCGCGCAATCGCGTGCGACACTCGGTGGCCGAGCAACAACGCGCCGAGTCTATCGAGCTCGGCCGCAAGCTCTTTGAAAAAGAGGCGGGGCGCTTTCAGCTTTCTCCGAAAAAGCTGTTGAACGATACCAACGGAGACTTCAAACGCATCGCCAGCGAATATGGCTACGGCCGGGTCGACGACGTGCTGGCCGCGATCGGTTACGGCAAGCTCGTGCCGCGCAGCATCATCGCCAAATATCTCGGACCCGACAGGTTTGCCGAGCTCGATCAGAAGAAGGAATCACGACTTAGAACCGGCGTCCGCGAGGGCGTGCAAGCCGTCAAGCGGATGATCCGCCTGGGCGATGATTCCATCGTGGTGCGCGGCGTCGATGATCTTCTGGTAACGCGTGCGCATTGCTGTAGTCCTGTCCGCGGCGAAGAGATAATCGGATATGTGACGCGCGGCAAAGGCGTCGCCGTCCATGCCAAGCGCTGCAAAAACGTCCAGCAATTGATGATTAACCCGGAGCGCATCGTCGTCGTCGACTGGGCGGGCCGCGCTGACGAGTCCGCGTATGCCGTCAAACTTCTCGCGATCACTGAAAACCGCACCGGGATGATCGCCGGAATTACGGGCGCCATCTCCGATATGAAGACCGGCATCCGCGATGCGCGCGCCACGGTCGCTTCGGATAATCGCGGCCGCATCGAGGTGACGGTCGAGGTCTTTGATGTAAAGCATCTGGATAAAGTGATCCGCTCGATCCGCAATGTGCCGGGCGTGCTCGATGTCGAGCGGCTCCAGGGCGCGGCCTGAAGCGGCCGCAGACGATCTCATGGATTCACCAACCAGCCAATCCTTCTTTCTGAGAGATACTTCCCGACAACGAAGATCATCCGCCATCCTCCGGAAATTTCATTGCCAGGGGACGCGCGCGATCGCGTCATTCCTGGCAAATTTGTGAGGGGATGGCTTGCGTCAACCGTCCTTCTCTCATTGCTCTGCGGCGAAAATTTCTGTTAAAATGCACAATTTGCTTTGTGAATTGAAAAAGTAAGGTGCTCACCCAATGAAACAGGCTATTTCCACCGACGGCGCGCCGCAGGCCATCGGCCCATATTCGCAGGCCATTATCGCGGGCGGTTTTGTCTTTACGTCGGGGCAGGTTCCGATCGACCCGCAAACGGGCAAATTCGTCGCCGGTGGCATTGCCGAACAGACCGAGCAGGTCTTGCGAAATATCTCTGCCGTTTTGGAAAAAGCCGGTACGAGTCTCGAACGCGTCGTCAAGACGACCGTGTTTCTCAGGGATATGGATGATTTTGTGGCGATGAACGAAGCGTACGGCCGTCATTTCGGCACGGTGCCGCCGGCGCGCTCCACTGTTCAAGCGGCGAGATTGCCGCGCGACGCGCGGGTGGAGATTGATGTTATTGCGCTACTGGGCGAGTAAAAGCGGGCCGCCCTGAGGCCCGCCGAATCCACGACGCGAAGAGAGAACTGTGGCCGTCGAGGTCGCGAAAACAGGCAACCTTATCTCGCGTTCTTCTCAACTATTACGGGGACGGCAAACTTAAGCTGCTTTGGCGACCTTACCCCCTTTAATGCAGATGGTGCAGACCTTCATACGTTGCGCGCCCCCGTGTGGACGCTGGACGCGGATGGATTGCAGATTGGGATTAAAGCGACGCCGTGTGCGGTTGTTCGCATGAGAGACGTTATTGCCGAATTGCGGCCCCTTGCCGCAGACTTCGCATCTTTTAGCCATGATTGTTTGTGGATACCTCCGAACAGTAAAAAAGCGCCGCGGGCCGCTAGTTCGTTACATCGTCGCGGCGGCGGCGCCTGTTTGAAACCTGAATTTATAACAAACAGTTTCTCGTCACGTCAAGTTTGACGTGGTTTCGGAACCGCCGTCAGATTTGCACACAATATTTTCAGTATCTTGTAAGGAGCAGAAATACAAAGTGTACAGAGCCGTCAGAACATACCTCCCTTTCATTCTTGTCGCCGCGCTTGCTTTCGCCCTGGCGGCCTGCAATCGCGGCCAGACCGCCGACTCCGGGAAAGATTCCGGTGCGACGGCGATCGCCGCGACCGTCAACGATAAAACCATTAATCTGAGTGAAGTTGATCGGATTATCAGTCAGCAGGCGAAAGGCCAGCAGGCGCAAATGTCGCCGCTTGAACTGGCGGCTGCTCGTCTGGAAGTGCTCAACGGGCTGATCCAGCAGGAAGTGCTTCTCCAGCGTGCGGAAAAAGAGAGTCTGCTGCCCAAAGAGGAGGAGATCACAAACGAGATCAACACGCGCAAGCAGGCGGGCCGGATGACCGAAGAAGATTTTCAAAAGACGCTGCGCGACGCTAATCAAACAGAGCAGACGCTGCGTGAAGAGGTGCGCAAAGGGATCGCGATCCAGCGGCTGCAGGAAAAAGTGGCTGGTAAAATCAGCATCAACGACAAAGAAGTAGAAGATTTCTATAACAACAATAAGCAGCAGTTCGTTAAAACGCGCGGTGTGGCGCTCGCCGCTATCGTTGTTGATCCGAAGGATAATGGCGCGCAAGACGATGCGAAGAGCGAAGCTGACGCGAAGTCGAAGATCGATGTGCTCTACCAACGTCTCAAGAGCGGCGCTGATTTCGCTACCATCGCGCGCGCCAGCAGCGAAGACCCGAGCAACGTGCGTGGCGGCGACGTTGGGTCTGCCGACGAAGAGCAACTCAAGCAGAGCGGATTCCCGTCGGAATTGGTTGATAAATTGTTTGGTCCGATGCAGGTCGGCGACATTACTGAGCCGGTGCGTTCGTCCAATGGGCGCTGGTATATCTTCAAGTTGACTGGCAAGCAAGTGCAGAACGAGAACCTGACGCTCGAGAGCCCCGGCGTACGCGACCAGATCAAGGACGCGCTCATTAACCAGCGGCGAACGCTTTTGAATGCGGCGCTCGTGGCGACGGCGATGAGTGAATCAAAGATCATCAACAATTTAGCCCAGAACATGCTCAATAGCCCCAGCAATTTGAGCGGCCTGCGTCCGGCCGGAGGAGGCGGAACCCCCACCGCGTCGCCGGCGGCGACCAGCACGACGACGCTGAGTCCGGCCGCCCCACCCGCCTCGGGCGCCGGAAGCCCTCCTGCGCCGGCGGGCTCGACGACGACTGCCCCATCTCCCAAGGCGGGGCAGTAGTAGTAGTAGTCAGTGATCGGCTGGAGCGCGAACAGAACCACCTTGATGATTCTGTTCGCAATACTTAATACGAAACCGAGAGGCGGGCGCGCCGTGTCCAGAGATAGTCTTTCACGGCGCGCCTCTCACGCGTGCGCGCCGAGATAACCTGAGGCTCACTGAAGAATGCTGTTTCGCCTGACAGATGTCTATAAATCATATGGCGCGCAGGATGTCCTGCGCGGCGCGTCACTGCAAGTCAATGCCGGAGAGCACATCGGACTTGTCGGGCGCAACGGCGCCGGCAAGACGACCCTGTTTCGTTTGATTGGCGGTGAGGAGACGCCGGATCGCGGCGATGTCGTGCGTGCGCGCGGCACGAATCTGGGATTCCTTGAGCAGCACGTTCATTTCGAGCCGGGCGTGACCGTCCATGAAGCGGCGCTTGCCGCCTTCGGCCACCTCCAGCAGATTGAGCATGAAATGCGCGCGCTCGAACACCGTATGGCAGAAGCGGACGCCGCTGACCTTGAGGCGGTGCTCGAACGCTACAGCGATTTACAGCATCAGTTTGAACGCGAGGGCGGTTTCGAGTATGCCGCGCGCGCGGAAGCGATTTTGCAGGGGCTCGGGTTCGAACGCGACACATGGCGACTTGAGACCGAGAAACTCTCCGGCGGGCAGAAGAATCGTCTCGGGATGGCCCGGCTTCTGCTGGCTGAGCCCGATGTGCTGCTGCTCGATGAGCCGACCAATCACCTCGATGTCGCCGCGGTCGAATGGCTCGAAGAATTCCTCGCAACGTACGCGGCCGCGTATGTTATCGTCAGTCATGATCGCTATTTTCTCGATCGCGTCTGCCACCGCATCATCGAGGTCGAGGCGGGACGCGCTGTCAGCTACACCGGCAATTACTCTGCTTTTCTCATCGAACGCGACGCGCGGCGCGAAGCTCAGCAGCGCGCCTATGAAAATCAGCAGCAGCTGATCGCGAAAACCGAAGATTTCATCCGCCGCAACATCGCCGGGCAAAAAACCAAGCAGGCCAAATCGCGCCGCAAAATGCTCGAAAAGCTCGAGCGCGTGGATGCCGTGCGCGCCGATCAATCATCAGGCGATTTTCGCCTGCGGGGAATCGAGCGCGCCGGTACGCAGGTTCTGACGATCGCCGAAGCGGCCATCGGTTATCCGGGTAACACTCTGGCGAGCGACATCACCTTCACGCTCAGGCGCGGTGAATGTCTCGGTATCATCGGACCGAACGGGTCGGGAAAGACAACTTTCATCAGAATCCTGCTCGGTAAACTCGCGCCGCAGGCGGGCGAGGTCCGCTGGGGCACGAATGTGCAGATCGGTTACTATGCGCAGCAGTTGGACGATCTTGATGAACGTAATGAGATCATTATGGAGTTGCGCCGCGTCGCCCCGTCGACCGCCACCGCCGGAGAACTACGTTCGTTTCTCGCCAAGTTTCTCTTCACGGGCGATGATGTTTACAAGCACGTACGTGATCTCTCAGGCGGCGAAAAGGGTCGCCTGGCGCTCGCCAAATTGATTTACTCGCGCGTGAACGTGCTGGTGCTCGATGAGCCGACTAACCATCTGGACATCCCTTCGCGCGAAGCTCTGGAAGAGGCCCTCGATGCCTACGAAGGTACAATCATCACCATCAGCCACGACCGTTATTTTCTCGATCGCGTCGCGACACAGATTCTCGCGCTCAACGGCACGGGGCGGGCCGAACACTACGACGGAGACTACACGGAGTATCACGAATGGAAGCTGGCGTCGAAACGTGCGGAGAATGAGGCCGCGCGATCCACCGAAGAAGGGAAGGGCGAAAACGCCGCTGTCATGAAGGATGAGGTGCGGGCCGGTCATCAGCCCCCGCCACAGCAGCGCCGCCGGACGAAAGCCCCGGATAGCCAACGCCAGAAGAAGGTCGCCGAGCGCGCGCCGCAGGCGGTCGAGGCGGAAATCGCCGAAACTGAAAAGCGGCTCGCCGAGCTTTCCCAGGAAATGGCCCGCCCCGAGGTGGCCCGGGCGCCCGACCGCCTCCTTGCGCTTAATCAGGATTACCAGCAGACGGACGAACGGCTTCGCTCGCTCTACGCGGAATGGGAGCGGGTCGCGACCGAAGCGGCCAGCACCGCTTAATCGGTGCGGGCGAGACATAAATTTTGTGAAAGTGGCTATTAAAACAGGGCTTTTGCAAAGTCCACCGGGCGCAAGCCTTGCGCCCCTACACGATAACCGTCCTGCGTAGGGGCGCAAGGCTTGCACCCGGTGAACTTTGCAAAAGCCCTGAACCGCCAAGTCGAAGGAGAAACTTCGTTTCTCGGAACACCAAGCTAAAAAATTAACTTTTTTGAAACTTGG
>JANOGZ010000121.1:0-2123 GCA_031406255.1 Pyrinomonadaceae bacterium
ACCAATATCACCTGATCTTCTTCGCCATCACCCTCCAGTTTCCGGCTGACCAGGCTATTGACCGCTTCGCGCTCAGCGGCAGTGTGGTCTTCGCGGACGCAGATCAAACGCCGGTGGCGGCGGTCAAACGCACCGTCCGCATAACGCAGCTTCGAGGCCCGCGTGAGAGGTTTCGGAACAGAATCCTCCGCAGCCTGACGATAGAGTCTCTGATCTTCGAAATTGGAAAAGTAAAGTGTGCCTTCCTCGATCACAAAGTCGCCCCCGCCATATTCATGCACGCGCGTCCGCGCATTGAATGGAGCGGGAGTCATCTCAATCAGGCTCCCGTCTGGCGGGCGCCGCACAATAGCATTACGCCCGCCTTCTGATGGACGCACTTCGATCCAGTAAATGTCATCGCCATCAAGCGCGATCTGACCGAGACCGACTGTGGCGGAAACGATGAGGTCAGAGGTTATCGGCGATTTCCATGAGCCGTGAGAAGCCACAGCGGGTCGAGTCATTGGCGTCTTTCTCTCCTTAGCATCCACCTCGTTCTGTAAAAAATTATTGCACGCTTCCGTTCTTTCGCTACGCAGCTGATCTTCTCAGAGGATTGTCCCGACATCGGGTTAACAACATCTTGGGCGGGGCTTCTCTCCAAAGAGCTACCCGCGCCAGATCAGTTCGGCCTTTCGAGCGGCGGGGCAACGGCGCAGAATTCATCGGCGAAGCGCCGCGCATATTGATCGAGCAGTTCCCTCACCCTTCCGAGATCAGGTGAGCGTACGATAAGTCCGACATGATGACGCTTATTAACACGATAAACGATCTCCGGATCGGTATAGTGAGAGGTATCGGGATACTCCTGCCGCGCCAGTGAGAGCGCGATTCCGCTGTGCTCTCTGCGGGTGGGTATCACCAGGCAGGGCCTTTTACCCTGCATCAGCTCAATCCTGGCCCATTCACGCCAGAGATTAATGCCGCTGGCGGCCTCCAACACCTCGGCGATGAAAGCGCCGCCGACACGCGCGGCGACCTCCAGAAAATAGAATCGCCCATCGCTGGCGCTCCTGATAAATTCCGCATGCGCCGCGCCGCGCTCAAGTCCCAGCTTTGCGATCAACTCGCTGTTTATCTTGAACAATTCCGCTTGTTCTGCGGAGTCTTGTTCGACCGTGCATGAGATAAACACGCCGCCCTGATGGGCGACCTCCATGGGCGGACGTCCGTAACGATTGGCGCCAGCAAAAAGCACCTCGCGCCCCTCAACCAGAGAGTCCACATGATAGATATCGCCCGGGATGAAGCGTTCGAGCAGATAATAGGAGGACCGTTCATGCAAATTCTCGCGCGCATCGAGAGCTTCTATCGCCCGCCATACGCCTTCGGAGCCATTCATTTTTTTGATGCCCATGGCTGAGACATCGGAACGTGGTTTGAGCACCCACGGTGCCGGCACCCGGCTCATAAACTCGCGTAGAGAATCGTAGTTGAGCACATGTACGAAAGCCGGCACACGAAGGCCCGCCTCCTGTGCCTTGACGCGCATCGCCAATTTATCGCGGAAGAGTTGCGCTGTCGTACTCCCCATGCCGGGAATGCGCAGGTGCTCGCGGATTAGAGCGGCGGTGTTAACATCATACTCTTCGAGCGCAACGATGCTATCAAGCCTTCGCTGACGCGCTAACTGCGTAGCAGTGTAGACAAAATAGTCTGGCGTCGCGTCGTCCGGCACACCGATAAGTTGATCGAGGCTCTCTCGCGGCCAGTCTTCCTGAAGCAGTCTTTCTTTGGTTAAGAGAATCGCCCGGGCCCCCTGCCGTTTGCATTCACGGATGAACTCAACACCTTTGAAATAACTGGCCAGACAAATTACCGTTGAAGCTGAATCACCTGTTTCAGTCACAGTTTTCTCTCACAAATAGGGCCCGTGCCTATTCGGACGCCCAAGTCAAAGATGTTTTGCATAAGGGGTAACAGGAACTTCATATTCGATCAGCTACTTACCGCACGCCATCGCCCGGATGTACGAGAGGCTTTGAGTTTCGACCTGTTTATCGCCCGTTTTCGAAACACGCGATCCTTTCCTTTTGCGCCTGTAGCGTTGTTCAACAATCAACACTAGCGCCTATCATGCC
>JANOGZ010000134.1:0-10267 GCA_031406255.1 Pyrinomonadaceae bacterium
GTCGCGGGTGTGGCCGCGGAGACGGGCATCGTCATGGTGGTCTACCTCGATGAGGCGTTCAAGCGCTACATGCGCGAAGGCCGGATCCAGACACCGGACGATGTGGACGCGGCCGTGGTCGAAGGGGCGGCGGCGCGCGTGCGTCCGCTGGTCATGTGGGTACGGCGGATCAGTATTCCTCAGCTCGCGAATTTTCTGAAGCTGTAAGAGCAAAACCCCGAGGAAGAGTGGCCAACCGCTCACGCCCGGGCGATCAGTTTACCTGCTACCCGCTACTTGAGTCATCCGCATGATGGACGATGAAACGCCCCGGTCGCCGCGCCCTTCGTGGCTCTTGCCGACGCCCGCGCGGAGAGATGAGCCGCCGGCGGACGCGCCCCTCCTGCGCGCGCTGTTGTTGCGTTTAATGCGCGGCGAAAATTTGACGCGGACGGATGCCGCCGGCTTGCTGGACGCGCTGCTGAACAGCGCGGCGACCGATGCGCAGATCGGGGCGGTGCTGGTCGCGCTGGCGGTCAAAGGCGAGACGGTGGAAGAGCTCGCCGGGATGGCAGCGGCGATGCGCGCGCGCGCGATCCGCATCAATTCACGCCACCGGTTGTTTATTGATACTGCCGGCACGGGTTCCAGCGCCGCTAAAACTTTTAATGTTTCGACGGCCGCCGCCTTCGTCGTCGCCGGCGCGGGGCTTCCGGTCGCCAAACACGGCAGCCGCGCGGCGACGAGTCGTTCGGGAAGCGCCGACGTGTTAACCGCGCTTGGCGTTAAGGTCGCGACCCCTCCTGAAGTGTCGGAGGCGTGCCTCAATGAGATCGGCATCTGCTTTATGTTCGCGCCGCTCTATCATGGGGCGACGGCGCGAGTGGCCGGAGTGCGGCGGGAACTGGGCGTCCACACGACGTTTAATCTGCTGGGACCGCTCACTAACCCGGCGGGCGCGCCGCGACAGATCATCGGCGTCTGGCATGCCGCGCTGGTCGAGCCGCTGGCCCGCACTCTCGCCGCGCTCGGTTCCGAGCGCGCGTGGGTCGTGCACGGAGTGGACGGACTCGATGAAGTGACGCTCGCCGAAAAAACGGTCGTCGCGGAGGCCTGCGGTGGAGAGGTGCGCACGTTTGAAATCGCGCCCGAAGATTTCGGACTGGAGCGCGCTTCGCTGGAGACTCTCCGCGGTGGTGATGCGGCGGCCAACGCGCTTGTTATTCGCGGAGTGCTCAGCGCAGAGCGGCGGGATGCGGCGCGCTCGCTCGTTGTGGTTAACGCCGCGGCGGCGCTCTACGTCGGCGGCGTGTGCGCCGGGCTGAGCGAGGCGGCCACACTCGCCACGCACAGCATTGACAGCGGCGCGGCGCTCGCCAAACTCGACCAGTTGGTGGCAGCGACGAACTCATCATGAGCGCACCGGATTTTCTCGAAAAGATCCTCGAGAGAAAGAGAGGGCGGGTCGCCGAAGCGCTCGCCGCGCGGTCGCGCGAGGACGTGCGCGCGGAGGCGGTCGATGTGCGCCGTCGCCGGGTGAACGGCGGCGCGCGGCATGCTCTGCGCGCGGCGCTGAAAAAAGAGGGCGCCGGCGCGAGGATCATCGCTGAGATCAAACGCGCGTCGCCGTCGAAGGGCGTGATCCGCGCCGGGGCCGCTCCCGCCGAGATCGCGCGCGCCTATCAGGCGGGCGGGGCGGCGGCCATCTCCGTCCTGACGGAAGAAGATTATTTTCGCGGCTCGCTCGATGATTTGCGGCGCGTGCGTGCCGCGACGGGGCTGCCGGTGCTGCGTAAGGATTTCATCTTCGATGAGTTTCAAATTTACGAAGCGGCGGCGGCCGGCGCCGATGCGCTGTTGTTGATCGCCGCCGCGCTCGATGATGAGACTTTAGCGCGCCTGCGTCGAATTACGGAAGACGAACTCGAAATGGACGCGCTCGTCGAGGTTCACACCGTCGAAGATATGCGCCGCGCGCGCGCGTGCGGGGCGACGCTCATCGGAGTGAATAACAGAGATTTGCGTACCTTCGAGGTCTCGCTTGAGACGTCAGTGAAACTTGCGGCGCACGCGCCGCCCGGAGCGGTGCTCGTCAGTGAAAGCGGACTCACCCGGGCTTCCGACCTCAAGCATCTGCAGGCGCACGGCTACACGGGCTTTCTGATCGGCGAGACCCTGATGCGCGCCGCCGAGCCGGCACAGGCACTGCGCGCGCTACTGGGCGAAGCTGAAGGGTGAGAAGCTCACAAGCCGGAAGGTACAGATGGTACTCGTTAAGATCTGCGGCATCACAAATCTGACAGACGCGTTAGCCGCCGCCGCGGCGGGGGCGGACATGCTCGGTTTCAACTTTTATCACGGCAGCGCGCGTTTTATCACGGCATCTGCGGCGCGCCGGATCATCGACCACTTGCCACCCCGTATCTTGAGCGTCGGCGTGTTTGTGAATGAAGAAAGTCCGGAAGCGGTCGTGCGTCTGGCCGCGCTGGCGGGTGTCGGGGCGGTGCAATTGCATGGTGACGAGTCGCCCGCCTACTGCCGCGCGGTGAGTCATCGCATGGTCATCAAAGCCCTGCGCGTCGGTTCCGACTTTAAACCCGCGAAGGCGGCCGAGTATCACACAGAAGCGATCCTGCTCGATGCGTACAGCGGCGCGGCGCGCGGCGGCACGGGCGAGACCTGCGATTGGACGCTCGCGCGGAGCACCTGCGAGATAACTTCAAAACTATTTCTCGCCGGAGGCTTAACGCCCGACAATGTGGAAGAGGCGATCAGGGCGGTGCGGCCCTTCGCCGTGGACGCTTGTAGTGGGATTGAAAGCGCGCCCGGACTGAAAGACGCGATGCGCTTGCGGGCGTTTGTCGCCGCTGTCCGACGCGCGGCGCGAGAAAAACCTTGACGTCATGCCTCCTTGTTCAGTTATCCTGTCGGGGCGCCTGACGGGATTGCGGCCGCGCCCGAAACGGGGTGTGCGGCCTGGTAAATCGATTCCTCACGCCCCCCTTAGAAGCAGACCGGACAATTTCTTCTCCTGGTGAGCCAAAAACAGATGAGCGCTACAGCGCGAGCTACAGATACACACCGCGCCCGATCGCGCGACCAGGGCCGTGTCCTGCTTGTGACGGATGATCCGACGGCCGCGGCTTACACCACGGCGCTCGAGCACGGAGGTTTCACCGTGGTCGGCGTCGCCGGCGGCCTGGCGGCGCTTGTCG
The DNA here is from genome assembly GCA_031406255.1 of Pyrinomonadaceae bacterium. GTDB lineage: Bacteria > Acidobacteriota > Blastocatellia > Pyrinomonadales > Pyrinomonadaceae > JANOGZ01. The sequence continues at coordinate 3,195 of JANOGZ010000134.1, forward strand.
CGCTGCGCCGCACACGCCCGCATGTCGTCGTCGTGGATGCGAAACTGAAGGGCATCAGCGCCGAAGAACTGGCGCGCATGTTGACCCAGACGGAGGAAACAGTACCGTTTGTTTTCGTCGGAGATGATGAGGCCTCCGCTGTGCGCCGCACCGCGGCGCTGACCGCGGGCGGTTTCGATTATTTTCAACTACCTTCGGATATCGCGCTGCTCGTCGCACGCACGGGACAACTGGTCACACTCAAACAGACGATGGATCATCTGCGCGCTGAAGCCGACCGCGATTACCTGACGGGTCTCGCCAATAGACGGCGTTTTCGCACTGCCCTCGGACAGGAACTGGAGCGCTGGCGACGCTACAAAGTGCTGTGCGCGCTGATCATGCTGGATGTGGACCACTTAAAACGCGTTAACGATACGCATGGTCATTCGGCGGGTGACGTCGTGATCCGACGCATCGCCAGCGCGCTGACGGAACATTCGCGCGACAACGATACGACGGCGCGTCTCGGCGGCGAAGAATTCGCGCTGCTGCTGGCGGGGGCGGATGAGAAGAAGGCGACCGCGGCCGCCGAACGTCTGCGGCAGGCGGTCGCCGCCGAGCCAATCGAAAATATCGGTACGGTCACGATCAGCCTCGGCGTCGCAGCCTGTCCGGCGCATGGGAATACGGAGCGTTCTCTCTACGCCGCCAGTGATGCGGCGCTTTATAGCGCGAAGGACGCGGGCCGTGATTGCACAGTGGTCGCGCCGCCGATCGAGACCGCGACGAAGGTCATCCACTAAGACGGTCGCTTCCGATTTTCCCGCAGAGGTGAGATGCTGTTTCGCACGGTTCAATGATGGGAAAAGAAGCGGCGACGATATTACAACCAGACGCGCGCGGCCACTGGGGCCCTTATGGGGGGCGCTTCGTGCCGGAGACTTTAATGGCTCCGCTCGAAGCATTGGCTGAAGCCTATGAAGCGACGTGCGCCGACGAAGAATTTCAAACCCACCTGGCGACACTCCTCGCTGATTACTCGGGACGGCCGACGCCGCTCTTTTACGCCGCGCGTCTGACCGAAAAGGCGGGCGGCGCGCGCATCTATCTGAAGCGCGAGGACCTTTCCCACACCGGCTCGCATAAAATCAATAACGCGCTCGGCCAGGTCTTGCTCGCGCGGCGGATGGGCAAGCGGCGCATCATCGCGGAGACCGGCGCCGGACAGCATGGCGTGGCGACCGCGACCGTCAGCGCGCTGTTCGGATTACCGTGTGTCATCTACATGGGCACGGAAGACATCCGGCGGCAAGAATTAAATGTCTTTCGGATGCGTCTGTTGGGCGCGGAAGTCCGTGAGGTGAATGCCGGCGCACGGACGCTGAAGGATGCGATCAACGAAGCGCTGCGCGACTGGGTGACGACGCCCGACGAGACCTACTATCTTTTGGGAAGCGCCCTCGGGCCTCATCCCTATCCCCTGATGGTGCGCGATTTTCAAAGCGTGATCGGAAGGGAAGCGCGCGCCCAGATACTGGAACGCGAAAAACAATTGCCGGCGGTGCTCGTCGCCTGCGTCGGCGGAGGTTCCAACTCGATCGGTTTGTTTTATCCGTTTCTAGCTGATGAAGGTGTGCGGATGGTCGGCGTCGAAGCCGGCGGAAGCGGCCCCGAGCTGGGAAAACATGCGGCGCGTTTTAACCAGAGCGGCGGCGGGCGGCGCGGCGTGCTGCAGGGTACGCTGAGTTACGTACTGCAGGATGAGCACGGACAGATCGCCGCGACGCATTCCATCTCGGCCGGGCTCGATTATCCGTCGATCGGCCCGGAGCATGCTTTCCTGCATGATGCCGGGCGCGTCCGTTATGTCGCGGCGTCCGATAGCGAGGCGCTCGAAGCATTCCAGCTGCTCTCACATCTGGAGGGGATCATCCCGGCGCTCGAATCGGCGCACGCCGTCGCCTATGCCGTTAAGCTGGCCGGCGAGCTGGACCGCGAACAGACGATCATCGTGAATCTTTCCGGGCGCGGCGATAAAGACGTGCAGACGGTCGCCGACGCAATGGGTCAGGACCTGCCTTGAGTCGTATCGAGGAGACTTTCGCGCAATTAAAAAGTGCGGGGCGACGTGGTGGTTTTATTCCATTCATCACCGCGGGCGATCCGGATATTTCCACGACACGCGCGTTACTGATCGAGCTGGCCCGAGCGGGCGCGAGCATCATCGAGCTGGGGGTGCCGTTTAGCGACCCGGTCGCCGATGGCCCGGTCATCCAGCGCGCTTCAGAGCGCGCCCTGCGGCACGGCGTCAGCGTGGGAGATGTGCTGGCGGTGGTGGCGGAGGCGCGGCGCGAGATGGATGTGCCCATCGTCCTCTTCAGCTACTATAATCCGTTGCTCCAGTTCGGCGTTGACCGGCTCGGCCGGGAAGCGCGCCGCGCCGGCATCGATGGTGTGCTCGTCACGGATCTCGTGCCGGAAGAAGCCGGCGAATTCGCCACGATACTCGCCGCGTATGCGCTGGACGAGATTTTCCTGGTCGCCCCGACCTCGACTGATGCGCGCCTGAGAATGATCGCCGCGCGCGCCAGTGGCTTCATCTACGCCGTCTCGCGCGCCGGCGTCACGGGCGCGCAGAGCGAGTTGAGCGCGGAAGCCGAGAAGCTCGTGGCGCGCGTCCGCCAGACCTCCGCTTTGCCCGTCGCCGTCGGTTTCGGCCTCTCCACCCGCGAGCAGGTGGCCGAAGTGTGGCGTTATGCCGACGCGGCGGTGGTCGGTTCGGCGATCGTCGCCGAAATCGAAAAACACGCGGGCGCGCCCGACCTGGTCGCGCGCGTCGGTCAGTTTACGCGCGCGCTGGTCCCGGAGTAGCCCGGCGGAGACTGGAAGCGGAGATGCGAGAACGGGCGGCTTTCCCCCGCGTCGGGCGGGGAATACGACGAGCGATTCATCATCTTTAGTATCGATGACTGATGGTTGACGCGATGGATCAGGCCGGAAAGGAAACTCCGAGCGCGACAAAGCAGGGCGCGGCGCCAATCGCGCCGGGGGCGCTGGTGATCGTCGTGCTGCACAGCCCGCGCGAGAAATACTGGGGCGCGCTCGGTGAGATCAACGCCGCCGGTATCTTCCTGCGCGCCCTTGATCTGCATGCGTTCGATGATTGGATGAGCGCCCTCGCCAACGATGAAACGTTCTTCGGCCTGACCGATATGTTCCTGCCGATGTGGCGCGTCGAGCGTTTGACACGAGATGAGCGGACGGGCGATATTCCATCACTCGCCGAGCAATTCGAGGGGCGCACGGGGCGTTCCCTGGGCGAGTTTCTGTGACCGAAAATCATGCACGGAATGGCAAATTTTTAGGCGAAAAATTTCTTGTTGCATTCATGAAACACTGTTCCATTCTCGCGCCAGTTGTGGTAGACTCCTCGTCCGATGTGATCGAGAAGACACGATGAAGCGTAAGAAAAGGGGACGAGAAAAGAGTGATAGGAACAATGGCTGACAGCAAAACGGGAGCGGATCGCGGCAAAGCGGTAGAAGCGGCGCTGCTCAATATCGAGAAGAGATTCGGTAAGGGATCGATCATGCGCCTGGGCGAGCGTGAAGTCTCGGACGTACCGGCGATCTCGACGACCTCTCTGAGCCTTGATGCGGCGACGGGCGTCGGCGGCGTGCCGCGCGGTCGCGTCATCGAGATTTACGGCCCGGAAAGCTCGGGCAAGACCACTCTTGCGCTTCATATCGTGGCCGAAGCGCAGAAGGCCGGGGGCGTCGCCGCGTATATCGACGCCGAGCACGCGATGGATGCGGAATACGCCGGCAAACTCGGCGTGGATGTCGATGAGCTGTTGATTTCGCAGCCGGATTCGGGCGAGCAGGCGCTCGAGATTACCGAAGCGCTGGTCCGCTCGAACGGCGTTGACGTGATCGTCATTGACTCGGTCGCGGCCCTCGTGCCGCGCGCGGAGCTCGACGGCGAGATGGGCGATTCGCTTCCGGGCCTGCAGGCGCGCCTGATGTCACAGGCCCTGCGCAAATTGACGGCGATCGTCTCCTCCTCGAACACCTGCCTGATCTTCATCAATCAGATCCGCGAGAAGATCGGCGTGATGTTCGGCTCGCCGGAGACGACCACGGGCGGGCGGGCCTTGAAGTTTTATTCATCGTTGCGCGCCGATATCCGTCGCATCGGCGCAATTAAGGATGGCGACCGTGTGGTCGGCAACCGCACGAAAGTGAAGATCGTCAAGAACAAGGTCGCGCCGCCGTTTCGCGAGTGCGAGTTTGACATTATGTATGGTGAGGGCATCTCGCGCGAAGGCGATGTGCTCGATCTGGCGGTCACTCATAAGGTCGTCGAAAAAAGCGGCGCGTGGTTTTCTTACAAAGGCGAACGCCTCGGGCAGGGGCGCGAGAACTCCAAGCAGACGCTCAAGGATGACGCCGGTTTATTGCAGCGCGTCGAAAATGAAGTACGCCTTGCGCTCGGTATTCCGACCGTCGGCGTCGCCGAGGAAGAAAGCAAAGCCGCTTCGGCAACAGACAAAAAGTAACAGCCTGTAACGACAAGCATTCAGCCGCCGGCAGCATGATCTTTCATAGTTCTCGCTGCTGGCGGCTGATCCGTTTTCTTTGGCGAACTCTTTACACGCCTTCCGTTCTCAGCGCATAATCCGGCGTTTTATTTCTTCCGCTGCATTTGTTTATGACTAATGAAGGAGTCTCTTCTCATCAAGGGCGGCGTGCTGGTCACGATGGACGAGAAAAACTCGGTCGTGACGGGCGATCTCCTCATCCGCGATGGTCGGATCGCCGGCGTCGGTGAAGAGATCAACGCCGCTGACGCGGCCGTTGACACTACGATAGACGCGACCGCTTGCGTCGTTCTACCCGGTTTTATCCAGACCCACATCCACCTCTGCCAGACGCTATTTCGCGGCGCGGCCGACGACCTGCCGTTGATTGACTGGCTGAAAAAGCGCGTCTGGCCGATGGAGGCCGCGCACGACGCTGCATCCATCAAAGCCTCGGCGCAGCTCGGCATCGCCGAATTGATCAAAGGCGGAACGACCTGCGCGCTGACGATGGAGACCGTCAACCACACGGCGGAAGTATTCCGCGTTGTGGAAGAGACGGGCTTTCGCGCGACCACGGGTAAGTGCATGATGGATCGCCGCGATGAAGATGGCGGGATACCCCTCGCGTTGCAGGAAGAGACGGATGATTCGATTGCCGCCTCGCTCGCGCTGCTCGAAGAGTGGCACGGAAGGGCTGATGGTCGCATCCGCTACTGTTTCGCGCCGCGCTTCGCCGTCAGTTGCACACGCGCGTTGCTTCAGAGAGTCGCCCATCTTGCGCGCGAGCGAGGCGTGATGGTGCACACGCACGCCTCCGAGAATCTGACGGAAATCGAGATGGTCGAGCGCGAGACGGGCCAGCGTAATGTGGAATATCTCGATTCCATCGGACTCGCCGCGCCGCACGTCGCGCTCGCCCACTGCGTACATTTAAGCGATGCGGAAATGGATATTCTCGAGCGCACCGGCGCGCACGTGCTCCACTGCCCGTCATCGAATCTCAAACTCGGTTCTGGAATAGCGCGAGTCGCCGAAATGCTCGCGCGCGGCATCTCCGTCTCGCTCGGGGCCGACGGTGCGCCCTGCAACAACCGGCTCGACATCTTCACAGAGATGCGTACCGCGGCGCTGCTGCAGAAGGTTTTGCATGGCACGGAAGCTTTGCCCGCGCGGCGCGTTCTGCGGCTGGCGACCATTGACGGCGCCCGCGCCCTGAATCTGCAACACGAGATCGGAAGTCTCGAAGCGGGAAAACGCGCCGATATCGCGATCGTTGCGCTCAATCGCCTGCACAGTACGCCGCGCCCGGCGGATATCGTTTCAGCGGTGGTCTATTCGGCCCAGTCGTCTGATGTGGAGACGGTCATCATTGACGGCCGGGTGGTGATGCAAAATCGCCGGCTCCTGACGCTCAACGAGCGAGAAGTGATCGAGATCGCCAATCGCGAAGCAGGGCTTCTGATGAAGCGCGCACACACGGGCCCGTAATCCGAAAACACATCGCCGAGCGTTTCTCCGAAACGCACCGGGTTATCAAACCGGAGAACCGATGGCGTTTTATATCTCGAAGATATTTGGGAAAGCAGAGGGGTTAAAATAGCTGTGCCAACTCGAATGGAGAGTTTCTGGAAGGCGCTATACCTATCGGGCCGAGTAGTATGGCTATGACTGTGATGATTTCGATTGATCTCACATTTATCTCTCCCATCGAACTCAAACCGTATACACCTTCCAACTCATCAAACTCTTTATCTTTATAACGAAACTCTCGGACGTATTAACTTGCCGTTCACGACGTGTGGCGCCTCACCACCTCGATCAATTCGTCGGGCATCACCGGCTTTGAGATGAACTCGTTGCAGCCTGCCGCGAGCGCCTTTTCGTGCCATTCCGCCCGGTCCAAGCCCGACAGCGCGACGATGGGCACGTCACAGAGCGGCGCCGGTGCGGTGGCGCGGAAGGCGCGCACGAAGTTCAGGCCGTCGACCCGCGGCATCATGATGTCGACCAGCACCAGGTCCGGGCCGGAGTCCCTGGCGACGTCCAGGGCCTCGCGCACGCTCTCGGCCCCAACAACGTCGAACCCCGCTTCCCGGAGCACGAGTACAAACATCTCGCGGAGGTTGGGATCGTCTTCCAGCACCAGAATGGTCGGGCTCACTTTTGACTCTGCGCTCATTACTTCTCCTCAAACGCCATGTACCGGATGTGTCACCACACCCTTGATCTCACTATCCATAACTTCAACCGGCTGGCGAGGTGGCTCACTTCTTGCCGCCTTTCAGGGAATTCTTATTAACTTATGTAATCTTCCAGTAGCTTTATCGTCGACTCCTGGTCGGATATGATCGCCTTCACCACGTCGCCAATCGAGATAATGCCTACCAGCCGATCGTTCTCCAGTACCGGTAGATGCCGAATATGCTTGTCCGTCATCTGCCCCATGCATTCCTGCACACTCTGATCCGGGCTCACCGATATGACGTTTGATGTCATGATTTCCCCGACC